>CANFLQ010000054.1 GCA_947447995.1 Bacteroidota bacterium
TATTAAGCATTACCCTTTTAAATAAAACACAGCTAAATCAACTGTTTGAAGACGCTTTACTACAAGATTTCAAAGAACAAAACTGTAATCAATTGAAAATGTTCTAATTATATTAGGACGCTAATGACTAAATATATAATCTAAAATTCCATGAAACCATTTTTTAACCTCAACAAACTATTTATTGCAAGTGTTTTTTTAATTGCAGCAACCACTCTTTATTCCTGCAAAAAAGAAGGTACTGGTGGCAAAGCTACTGTAAATGGGTATGTAAAGCACCATTCAAATCCAATTCCAAACGCTATTGTGTATATAAAATACGGTGCTACCGAATTTCCGGGTAATGATGTTAGCATATACGACAATCATGTTACAGCCGATGCCAACGCACATTATGAATTTAAAGACCTACGTAAAGGGGATTATTATTTGTACGGTGTTGGATATGATGCTACTATTTTTGAAGCAGTAAAAGGTGGTATTGGAATACAACTTAAACGTAACAATACCGTTACTTCCGATGTTCCTGTAACGGAGGGTTGATAGGAGGGCTTTATATTCAGTTTTCAGTCCCCCACCTATGACGACATTGCAAACAAGCCATTTTGCCATTCTTCGCAAAAATAAAAGAGGTCTAAGCCGACACACAAGCCAACGCTTTTGCAGCACATTTATTTTTGCCCCAACTCTTCCAACACCGACTAAACATTTGTATCTTTGACCATATTCTTTTTAAGAAATGAGTAAAGAACAAGCATATATTAAAATCAAGCAACTCGTTGACAGATTTAACGAACAGCTACCCTATTATAAAAAATCCGACTACAACGAAACGCAGACACGAAGAGAATTTATTGACCCATTTTTTAAAGCACTTGGCTGGGACATTGACAACGAACAAGGACTTGCAGAAGCATACAAAGACGTAATACACGAATACAAACTTAAAATTAAGGATAGAACCAAAGCTCCCGACTATTGCTTTACACTTTCGGGACAACCTAAATTTTTTGTTGAAGCAAAAAAGCCAAGCGTATTTATCAAAGAAGACATTACTCCTGCATACCAAGTAAAACGGTACGGTTGGAATGCCAAACTTTCCATTTCCATAGTTACTGACTTTGAAGAATTTGCAATTTACGACTGTACAAAAAAACCAAACGTAAAAGACAAAACAGCCACAGGACGAATAAAATATTTGACCTTTAACGAGTACCTCACAGAGTTTGATTTTTTGTGGGAAACCTTTGCAAAAGAAAGAGTTTTAAGAGGCAGTTTTGACAAGTTTGTAAAAAGCGATGCAAGCAAAAAAGGAACATCAACAGTTGACTACGACTTTTTGCAATCAATGGAAGAATGGAGAAAATATTTGGCGACAAATATTGCCATCAACAACCATTCTTATGAAGAAGAAGACATTAATTTTGTAGTTCAGCAGACACTTGACAGAATTATATTTTTAAGAATTTGCGAAGACAGAAGCATTGAACCAACAGGAAGTTTAAAAGCAACATTAACAGCCAAAGGGACAATTTACAATCAACTTTTTGAATACTTTAAGGAAGCAGACGCAAAATATAACTCAGGGCTTTTTGATTTCAAAAAAGATAAACTTTCGGAAACTGTAATTATTGACAACAAGGTTTTAAAAACCATAATTACAGACCTTGAAGAAAGCCCTTATTTGTTCAACATTATTCCAGTTGAAATATTGGGTTATGCTTACGAACAATTTTTAGGTAAAGTAATTCGTATCACATCGGGACACCGAGTAAAAATTGAAGAAAAACCCGAAGTACGCAAAGCAGGTGGCGTGTTTTACACCCCAAAATATATTGTAGATTACATAGTTCAAAACACAGTTGGAAAAATAATTGACGGCAAAACAGCCGAACAAGTAAGCAAAATAAAAATATTAGACCCTGCCTGCGGCAGTGGCTCATTTTTGTTGGGTGCTTACGAGTATTTGCTTAAATGGCATACCGATTATTACAACAAGAAAAGCAAGAAAACCAAACAGCCACAACTTACACCCGAAGGCAATTTAACTTCGTCCATTAAAAAGCAAATTCTCATCAACAATATTTTTGGTGTGGACTTGGACGAACAAGCCGTGGAAGTTACAAAACTTTCGCTTTTGCTTAAATGTTTGGAGGGCGAAACCAACGCTTCTATTACACATCAAATGACGATGTTTAAAGAACGTGTTTTACCTAATTTGGATAGTAATATTAAAAGTGGAAATAGTTTAATTGATACTGATTTTTATAACAATCAATTAGACTTTGGAGAGAAGAAAAAAATAAAACCTTTCAATTGGCAGACAACTTTTAAAGAAGTTTTTGCAAAAGGTGGTTTTAATGTAATCATTGGCAACCCACCTTGGGTGGACTTAAAAGGACATCCAAACGAATTAATTAAATACTATTTCAACAATTATCACACAGCAGAAAATCGCATAAATTTGTATGCAATATTTTTAGAACGTGCCATACAATTGATGGAATCAACAGGGAAATTTGGTTTCATAATTCCTAACTCTTTGTTGTATCAAAGTTCATATCAAAAGTTACGGAAACACATTTTAGAAAAAAGTAAACTTCAAAATATTGTCCGTTTACCAGACAATACTTTTGAAGGAGTAAAGGCTGAAAGCCTTATCATTATTGGCAATACAAAAGATGAAGCGGTAGAATGTTTGATTTATGATAGAAAAGATAAAATCAGTTTTATCAATCAAGACAACGCCCAACAAGTGCGTTATGTAAATCAAAATAAATGGTTGGGTAATTCGTTTTCGGCTTACGATATTTTTACAGACGAACAAGTTTCAAGCCTTTTAAATAGATTAGAAGAAAACACAAAACCGCTAATTGATTTTTGCGATTTTACATTGGGTTTAACGCCTTACGACAAGTACAAAGGACACACAGAAAAACAAATTAAAGAACGTGCTTTTCACAGTACAACCGCAATAGACAAAACATATAAAAAATTACTTTCGGGTGGCGACATAACACGATACAACGTAACGTGGGGCGAAAAAGAATACATCACTTATGGCAAATGGTTAGGTGCACCAAGAGAGAAAAGATTTTTTACAGAACCACGAATTTTAATTAGACAAATAATAAGCGGAAACCCAGCCCGAATATTTGCAGGATATACCGATAAAGAATTATACAATACACAAAGCGTTTTTAACTTAGTGTTGAAGCAAAAAATTGATGTAAACATCAAATTTATTTTGGCAATTATCAATTCAAAATTGATGAATTTTTACCATGCCAATAAATACCTTGACCAATCAAAAAACTTGTTTCAAAAAATATTAATTCAAAACTGTAAACAGTTTCCAATTCCAATAATTGACACAACAGACAAGCAACAAAAAATGCAACACGACAAAATTGTGAAGCAAGTTGAAAACATAGAAACAATACAACAAAGTTTGACAACAGCTAAAAATCAAAATCAAACAGAACAGCTACAAAACCGATTAAAAGCCGAAGAAACCCGTTTAGATTATATGGTTTTTGAATTGTACAACTTAACACAAATTGAAATTAAAGCGATAAAATAAAACGAAAAAATAATTTAAATGCTAAGTTTGTTTCATCAAAAAAATGAATATTAGCTATAGAAATCAGTTAAATAATGCCAACAGACAATAAGATATTAAATAAAATAGCATCCAAAGCAGGTTGGCAGGGAGGATTAGTTACCAAAAATCAAAAAATAGAACCTACCAACGATAAATTAGCTTTTATCAAATACATTACCGAAAATGCTTTTAATGAAAAAACACTAAATGTAGATGCAGTTTATTTCAATGATATAAACCCTATAATTTATATCAAACATTTATCAGCAGTAGATACAAATGTAATAATTAAAATTCAAAATAAATTTTGGAACGAAAGTCGAACACCTACCTCATTAATTATTACACCTACAAAAATATTCTTACTCAACAACTACGCTACGCCAGTTCAAAAAGAAACTGAATTTGAAAGCATTTTATTTGATAAATTCAATACCGATGAAGAAGAACTAAATAGATTATGTAATATTTTACAGCAATCTAACATTGATACGGATAATATTTTTATAGGTAAAGAAAAAATTAACACTACCCCAACACAAAGAGTCGATAAAAAACTAATTGAGCAACTGCATAATACAAGAGAGCAATTATTTACAACAAAAAAATATAAACTATCCATAGGCACAATACATAATTTATTAGGGCGTAGTTTATTTACTTTTTATTTACAACATAGAGATATTATAGATGAAGAGCAGATAGAAGTAATTACAAAGGTTAGAAAATCTTTTGCCGATTTACTCACCGAAAATCCTACCGAAACATACACTTTATTTAATTTTCTTAAAGAAAAATTCAATGGCGATTTATTCCCAGTAACCAATGAGGAAGTAAATGCTACAAAAAATTATCCAGAAATATTAACCTTAGTATCCGACTGTTTTACTGGATTAGTAAAAATAAATGCAAAAGGTCAGGGCAACCAACGAGGATTATTTACTTTGTTTAACTTTAAATTTATCCCAATAGAACTTATTAGTGCTATTTACGAAGAGTTTATGAGCAACGAAGAGGTAAAAAATGGGGTAATAGAACTTACACAAAAACAAAAAGATGGAGCATTTTATACCCCTCTTTCATTGGTAGAATTTACCTATAATGAAGTATTACCAATGCCAACCATCTATGACCACAATCACAATATAAAAATATTAGACCCTACGTGTGGCAGTGGAATTTTTTTAGTAGAAGGCTTTAAACGAATTATTGAACGCTGGAAATATTCAAACCCAAATACAAATATTACTTCTCGTGTTTTAAATAGTTTGCTATATAATAACATTTTTGGGGTAGAAAAAAATCCTGAAGCCATCAAAGTAACTGCCTTTAGTCTATATCTTACTTTCCTAAATTATATGAACCCTCGTAAAGTTTTAGAAGAAGTAAAATTTAGGAATTTAATTTTATGGACAGATGAAGACGAAGTAAAACAGCGTAATGAAAATAATATAGCTTTTGGCAAAAATATTTTACAAGCAAGTACATTTATTCGAGAAACAGTTGAATTTAAAACAAATCCAAACCAACAAGTAGCTGCTTTTTTCAATACGCCATTTAATATCATTATAGGTAATCCACCTTGGAAAAGAAGCAATGTAGAAAATGAAATTACTACTTGGGGCAAAACAAATAATTGGGATGTAAAAAAAGATTTAATCAAGGCATTTATTGCTTATGCTCCTACAATAAACCCTAATGCAAAAATTGCATTAATTACTTCTGCAAGGTCATTACTCTTCAATACGGAAAGTACAGACATAAAATTTCGTCAAAAATTATTTATAGATTACAAAGTAAATACTATTGTCAATTTTTCGGTGGTTCGTAGTGCTTTGTTTGAAAAAGCAAAAAAATCTGCTGCACTAATCATTTATGAAAAAAGAATAGAAAACGAAGTAAACATGAATGAAACAGTTTTATACTGCGTTCCTCAAAAAACACAAATAATAAAAAGTAGAAAAGCCATAGTAATAGATGAAACTGAAATAAAGAATTTACCGCTCCACGAATTGCTTAATCCAAATTCTAAATTATTTAAAATAGCTATGTTTGGCGGGTTGAGAGATTTAAAGTTCTTGAATAAACTGAATGACTTTGGAGTAATTAATAATTTCACTAAACTTCATGGAGGCGGATTAAATAGCGATAGTGGTGCAACAGAAAAAGGCAATCCACACCTAATAAATCATTATTTTATCCCAACCGATGATATTTTACAATATTATACAGTTAATAAATTTCAAACATTTGGCTCATTAATTGGAAACGAGAAATACCGGACTGATAATAAAAATATTTTTACTGCTCCACTTATTTTATTTAAAGAAGGAACAAAGAACGCAAATATATGTTGTAGTTATATTGATTACAATGTTGCTTTTCTTACTAAAGGAAAGTCAATTAAGTTTATAGACAAAAGTGTTGAGTATCATAAAGCATTAGTGGTGTGTTTAAATTCAGAAATTGCTACTTATTTTTTTCTTTCAATTAGTGCAAGTTGGGGAGTTGAAATTGGACTTATTCAAAAAAATGAAATGACAACTTTCCCAATGTTCATTAATAATTTTTCTCAAGAAACCATCATCACACTTGCCAAGTGTCTAGACCAAATAATTAAAATAAAAAAACAAGAATGGAATAATAAAGAAAAAGAAGACTTAGCAATAGCACCAATCAAAATACAAATTGATGAACTCATTTATAAAGAATTAAAAATCACCAAATACGAAAAGGCATTAATAGATAATGTAGTTAATTATAGTAACGTAATAAAGGCAAACTACAAAGCAGTAAAAGCCGAAAGTAAAATCGATAATACTTTCTTAAAAAAGTACGCTATTTCCTATGCAGATGTTGTAAACAAACATTTCAAGCACTCCCAATTTAAAATAAAAATAGAAACATTTACCAATTCCCTCAATAGTCCATTAGCCATTATTAAATGTACCATAAATAAAATAGAAACAGAAGCTATAAAAGAAAACCAAGCAGATATAGCACCTATTTTAGAAAAAATAAATAAATATACCTTTCAGCAGTATACCAGCAGTATCTATTTTCGAAAAACCATAGAATACCAAATAGATAAAAACGCTTTTTATTTAATAAAGCCCAACCAACGTAAATTTTGGAATATAGCACAAGCACTAAATGATGCGGATGGTTTAATTGTTAAACTCTTAAATCATTACAACAATTAATGAGCTATTTAAAATCTATTCAAAACAATACAAACCCTGTAACTGTAGATAGTGAAATAATCTATGAATTAGTAGTGAGTTTAAAAACCACTACGAAAGAATTAATTCTAAAAGCTCACACTTTGTACATTAAAGATACTTCCATTCAAAAATCTACAGACGAAGAAACGATAACAGCTTGCATTTATGGTAAACTTAAAACCCTTGTAGATTTAGAACAATATTGTACAATAGAAGTGGTTGCAGAACCACGACAATATGAACACATTCATACCACAGGTATTCTAAATCCCAAAACAGCCAAAAGATTAGATTTATATTTTACACATTTTAGTTCTGTACAAACAAGAAAATTTAGATTTATTGTAGAAGCCAAAGTGCTGTGTCAAAAAAATATAGGCACAAGAAATGCCAATGATTTACAAAATAAATATGTAACCAAAAACGGTATGGGCAGATTTATAAATGGCGATTTTAAACACGAAGGATTTATGCTCGGTTATTTGTTAAATGGAACAGAAAAAATTATGATTGATGACTTAAATAAAATAATTCTAAATCAATATACTTCAAATCATACCATAGAAAATTTGCAAAGGGGTTATGTTTCTAAATATAGTATTGATGGTAAAACCACAGAATTGTATCATATTTTAGTTAATCTCAACTAAACATTTTGAAACAAATAAAAACTTTCACATATATATATTCATGGCGACAGACAATTAATAGAACAAGTCACAGAAACAGACGGACGAAAATTTTATAAAATATACTACAAAGCCGAAAGCTAAACCATAAAACGACGGACACGAAAGCCAACGCATTTGCATACACATTTGCATTTTTGCCAACGCTAAACCCAAACAAAAAATGCAAAAGAGTATGCAAGCCACTGCACCCCACGACACTGCAAACATGGACTACTACAAACCGTTGGACGAAAGAAGGGCAACTGATAACAAGGGGGTTTCTTTTATCTTTGATAATCATTTTAATACCATCAATGAATGAATCGCATTTATTATTTTGTCAAAATTGTTTCATTTATACTTGCCATTGGTGTTACTTTTTCGTCCTGCGTTAGCGATAAAGGCACACCCAATTATAATAATTACCCCAGTGATATTGGCAAATTATTTTTTACCAAGTGTGCTACAACAGGCTGCCATAACAATGCCAGCAAAAATGCTGCAGCAGGCTTATCCATGCAAAGTTGGGATAATTTATTTGAAGGCGGCAAAGGCAGTGCCTGCATAATTCCATACCGCCCCGATTTTAGCACCTTACTTTATTATGTAAATACATATTCCGATTTAGGCCCAACTCTTGGTCCTGTAATGCCTTATAACAAAAATCATTTTTCGCGAGAAGATGTATTATTAATAAAAAATTGGATTGCAGCTGGTGCGCCAGATATTAATGGCTTTGTTAAATTTACGGATAACCAAAATCGTAAAAAATTTTATGTTGCCAATCAGGGATGTGATGTGGTAACCGTATTTGATCAACAAACATTATTACCCATGCGTTATGTAGATGTAGGCAATTCAACCACCACCGAATCGCCATACAGTATAAAAGTTTCTACTGATGGACAATATTGGTATGTACTTTCAATAAAAGGAACATCCTTACAAAAATTTCGCACCAGCGATGATAGTTTTGTTGGGGAAGCAATAATTGGATTTAATTTTTGGACCAATGTAACAATAAGTAAGAACGGGCAAAAGGCTTATGTTTCGGGCTGGACAAACAGTGGAGAAATTGCAGAAGTAGACTTAAACACCTTAGTAGTAACACATCACACAGGATTTAATTATCCAAGAGGCGCTTGCCTTAACCCTGCAGAAGATACCTTGTATGTAGCGCAACAAACCAGCAGTAACAAAATTTATAAAATCCCTACCAATAATTTTGCAGCAAAAACTCAGGTAAATTTATATACTACTCCTCCTGCTTCTGGTGTATTATCTCCAAGCGAAATAGTGTTTTCAAAAGATGGCAGTAAGTATTTTGTAAGTTGCCAAGGTACTTCAGAGTTACGCATTTTTAAGCGCAGCAATGATTCTCTATTAGCTATTATCCCTGTAGGCGCTTTGCCCAATACCATGGATATTTCAAAAACGCATAGTTATTTATTTATTGCCTGTCAGGAAGATACAGTATCATTTGCAGGACTTAGAGGAAGCGTTGCCATTATTGATATTGCAAGCAATTCATTAATCACCAAAATATACACAGGTCATCAACCTCACGGTATTGCTGTTGATGATAATAACGACATAGTTTATGTTGCCAACCGAAATATATCATCTGGCGGACCAGCATCTCATCATGCAGTTAATATTAGCACCTGCTCGGGAAATAATGGTTACGTTACTTTTATTGATATGAAAACGTTGAGTCTTATTCAACAAGGTTCATCATCTAAACAGGTGGAAGTTGCGGTGGATCCGTATTCTGTTGCGGTAAAACATTAATATTAAAACTTATCAATTATTAATAACCTGTTTAATCAATATACCAATATTGGGGTATTGCAACTAACTCTTAATAGCTATACTTTTGTTGTTTAGAATCAATCTAAATTGCAAAAATTGTCGAAAACACACCCAATAAGCGTAATAATTGCCGATACAGCCTTTATCATTAGGAAAGGCTTACGAACGCTTATTAAAGAAAATCCAGATTTTGAATATATAACAGAAGTAGCAGATGCGAAGAGTTTGAATTTAGCCTTGAAACAATACAGTCCCAATGTTTTAATTGTTGACCATTGTTGCGATGACTGTTTTTCTTTAAATGTAATTAGCAAAATAAAAAAAGAATATCCTAACATAAATATCCTTGTTATTTCTCACGAAAAAAGTGCTGAAGAAATAAAAAAAATTATTGGTATTGGTATCAAAAATTATTTGTTGAAAGATTGTGACGAGCAAGAAATAATTGATGCTATTACCTGTTGTGCAAAAGGCGACAAATACTTTTGTGGGCAAATAATTGATGTGCTTTTAGAAAAAGAAATTTCGACAAAAGAACATTGTGAAACAGGCGGTATAACAGATCGTGAATTAGAAATAATAACACAATTAGTATCAGGGAAACGACCTAAAGAAATAGCAGATATTTTACACATTAGCCATTTTACTGTTAATACACACAAAAAAAATATTTACAAAAAATTAGGCATTAATCATAGTTATGAATTGGCTCAATATGCACTTAAAACAGGCTTAATGAAATAATTTATTTTTTGCACACCCTCCCAAAAATTATATTAGGGAGGGCTTGCAAATATTTTTTACAGTTGTTTTTTATAAAACAACTGTTTCTTTAATTGATACCCTCAACTCTTTTGCTGCTGCAACCATTGTAACCAATGCTTTTTTTGTTTCGTCCCAGTGGCGTGTTTTTAAACCACAATCTGGATTTACCCAAAGTTGATTAGCAGGTATTACTGCTGTTGCTTTTTCCAAAAGATGCACCATTTCAGTTTTTGAAGGCACTCTTGGAGAGTGAATGTCATACACGCCTGGCCCTATTTCATTTGGATAGTTGAAATTGGCAAAAACATCCAGTAGTTCCATTTGTGAACGAGAACATTCAATAGTAATAACATCTGCATCCATATCAGCAATGTTTTGAATGATGTCGTTAAATTCGGAATAACACATGTGAGTATGTATTTGTGTTGTATCCTTTACACCACTTGCCGATATTCTGAACGCACGAACTGCCCATTGTAAATAGTTTTCCCAATCGGCTTTTCGCAATGGAAGCCCTTCACGAATAGCTGGCTCATCAATTTGAATTATTTTAATGGCAGCTTTTTCAAGATCGCATACTTCATCTCGAATTGCCAATGCAATTTGTGTGCAAGTTACTGAACGTGGTTGATCGTTACGAACAAAAGACCATTGTAAAATTGTAACTGGGCCAGTTAACATTCCTTTTACTAATTTTTTGGTTAATGTTTGGGCATAAGCCGACCATCTTACCGTCATTGGTGTTGGGCGAGATACATCGCCAAAAATAATTGGTGGTTTTACGCATCGGCTGCCATAACTTTGAACCCATCCATTTTTGGTAAATACAAATCCTTCCAGTTGTTCGCCAAAATATTCAACCATATCGTTACGTTCAAACTCTCCATGAACCAATACGTCAATATCTATTTCTTCCTGAAAACGAATGGTTTCTTCTGTTTCTTTTTCAATAAGTTCATCGTATTGTTGTTGAGTTAAATCTCCTTTTTTTAATTTTGCTCTCCAACTACGCACTTCAGTTGTTTGAGGAAATGAACCAATGGTAGTGGTTGGAAATAAAGGAAGATTAAGGGCTTTGTGTTGTTTAATTTTTCGGATTGCAAATGAATTATTTCTTTTGGCATCTTGTTCTGTAATTGCTTTTACCCGTTCTTTTACACTATTATTGTGAATGAGTTTTGAAACTTTACGGCTTTTAATAACAACTTGATTTTTTTCTAGTTTTTCTAACGCTGTTGAGTTTACTAGGGAACTTGCTAATTCTTTTAGCGTTACTACTTCATCCATTTTTTGTTTTGCAAAAGCAAGCCATTGTTTTATTTCGGGCGTTAATGTTTCTTCGTTTGTTTCTAAATCCAAATCGCAAGGCGAATGAATTAAAGAACAGGAAGGGGCAATCATTATTCTCTTTTTTCCAAGTTTATCAATTGCTTTGTTGATTAATAAAAGTGAATTGTCAAAATCATTTTTCCAAATGTTTCTGCCATCCACAACACCTAATGATAAATGAGTTTTATCCGATAAATTATTGCTAATTAAAATATCATCCAACTGAGATGGGCATCTTACCAAATCTAAATGCAACGTATGTACAGGAAGCGAAAGGGCTATGTTTAAATTATCGCCATAGCATTCAAAGTAGTTGGCAAGTATTATTTTAAGTTCGGGAAATTGTTTTTTTATCTCGGAATAAACATACATAAAAGCATCTTGTTCTGTTTGACTTAAATCTAAAGCCAAACAGGGTTCATCAAACTGTACCCATTCTACGTGGTGGCTTTCTAATTTTTTTAGAATATCAATGTAAACAGGCAATACGTTTTTTAGTAAGTCGATACGCTTAAAATTTTTTTCTTTTTCTTTACCTAAAAGCAAATACGAAACGGGGCCAATAATTACAGGTTTAGTAGTTATTCCTAATCGTTTTGCTTCATAAAAATTGTCAATAATTTTACTTGAAAAAAGTTTAAATTCTTGATTTTTGTAAAACTCTGGAACAATGTAATGGTAGTTGGTATCAAACCATTTTGTCATTTCCATTGCAGTAATATCCAGTCCATTTTTTTGATAACCACGAGCCATTGCAAAATATAAATCCATTTCGGAATTATTTTTGTTTAAAACCACATCGTGATAACGCTCTGGAATTGCACCTACCGTTAACGACATATCCAACACGTGATCGTAAAACGAAAAATCGTTAGAGGGAATTAAATCAATACCTGCACTTTTTTGCAGTTCCCAGTTTTTTTGCCTTAGGTCTACGCCTACTTTTAATAAATCGGTTACCGATAGTTTGCCTGACCAATAGTGCTCGCAGGCTTTTTTGAGTTCTCTGTTGCCACCAATTCGCGGGTAGCCAAGGTTGTTTGTTAGCATTTTTTTTGCTTTTTAAATGATGAATAAATCAGTTAAAAGCTCTTTTGCTGAACCTCACAATGTTTTAAAGAAATAAAAATTAAGATAGGGGGAAATGAATTAAATGGAGCATGGACACGTCTGTCCGTTTAAATTTGCTATTTAACACATCATACCTGACCTAAGCTTCATTTCGCGAAAGCATTGTCAATTCGGAATAGGCAGGTCTCCTGACTTGTAACATTTTTACCATCCTTCCCATTCTACTAGCAGAACAGTGGACATAATTAGCAAAAATTTTTGTGTGTTACTTACAGTTGCGCGACAGTTCGTGATTTTAACACGATTCCCTATTAATTTACCTTAAGTAAAACCTTTTCCGGTTGATGAAGAAATAAAGTAAAGAACTTATTCGGGCACAAATATATAATAAAAACAAGGAGTTTGTTTAAATTTTATTTAATGACATTATAAAGTGTGATAATAGAACAACGCAAGTAAACAAAATATGGAGCAGGTGTTGTTGCAAATTTAATACTTGAACGCACTTGCCATTAACACCTGTTCAGCTCTTGAAATACCAATTTTAGTTGCTTCTGTTTTCCAGTTTTTGACTACTGATTTTAGTTCATTCAAAATCTTATCCATTTGTTTTTCATTTAACTGAAAGTATTCTCCAACACTTTTTGCCAAATTAAAATCAAGAGAATTATCGTTTGAATCAATGTTAAGTGATAAACCATCTTTGTCGATAGAAGGATTGATATCATAAGCAGGAGATAACTGCCAGCCTTTTGTGTGTAAAATAAATCCATGATTTCTCAAGTGATCATCTGTATTTGATATAGCAATATTAAATACAATTCTGCGCCATAGTTGATCTAATTCTTTGGTATTGTTTGATTCATTAAACTGAATAAATTCTGCAATGTCCAAGTAGCTTATAGGATTTTTTTTAATGCTATCTTCATTATTCCCAGTCATTGTCATAGCAGAAGCGAAATGAATACGTTTGTTTTTTAAACGGTCGAATCGTTTGGTAAAAAAAGTGTGATACTTTCCGTTCACTTTCTCTATCCTACATTCAGTCATTTCTATACCCGCATTTATTGCCAGTTTGTAGGCTAAAAATTCCCATGCAGCTTTATCAACCGTATCTTCCTTTGAAGGGAATTTCGCAATCCAGAGGTTTCCTTTTTCATCAATAATATTGGCTTTAGGTCTTGCTCCTCCAAGTGAGGATCCGGGGGCAAGCAAAATAGTTAACCATTTTCTTACTTCTTTATTATCCTTGTCAGATTCAATTAATGTAATACCATGTTGTAATTCCCTAATCGACGACCATGGAGGTGTAGGATGAATGGTATCATTATTTAAAAAAGGCCCTTTATCTTCCATTTTAAATCGCAAAGCACCCATTCTACTTTCGTCATTCACACCTAACAAAAAATCAATTTCATGCAGGTTTTTTGCAATTCTGTTTTCTTCTTTTGCCAATTGCGCTTCCTTTCTTTTCATTAATGTGCGCCCCCAAGTATCTGGCATTGCATCATTAAATATTCCGAAAATATTTTTGCCTTCAGGAAATTGAATCCCTTCGTTCCACAATATATTTGGATCCAACAGAAAGGGCTTTTCAGAGGATAGCCAGTTTTTGTCATACTTGAAACTAAATACTGTTTTTCCTTTGCCCTGATGAGCAGAAAGAATTCCGATAATTTTTTGTTGATTATTTTTTGAAAATTCAAGCCAGTCGGCATATACCAATATGTCTGTTTTATTTGTTGCCATTTTATATGCCTCCCAAAAGTTCTAAATCTTGAATGGTTCGCCCTTGCGTGTCTTCGGCAGCCAATTTATAAAAATCATCCTGTAGGCCCAGTACACGCATCACATTAAAATAAGCTCCCATAGATACGCTGGAAGCTCCTTTCTCAATTTGATAGAGCGTTGTTCTGTCTATACCTGCTCTTTCAGAAACTTGTATCATTGTTAATTTTCTTCTTTTCCTAGCAAGTTTTATATTTTCGCCTACCGCTTGTAGTGCCTTTTGATGCTTAGGAAATAGTATTTGTTTTTTCGATTTCATTAATATCTGTTAAATATTATCTACAAATATATAATATTTGTGTATAATATTCAACATTTGTAAATAATATTTATAGCCAATTAATTTTGATTTCGTTCTGCTATGCCTATTTAAACATCTTAAATACCACTATTTCGGTATCACCATCCCCTAAATTAAGTACTACGAATTACCCTCATTTCTGTATTGTGCATTGTTTTATTGGGTAGCATCTTTGCGGAAAATTATTTGGAATAATTCTAAATAAATTCTAAATATTTAAACAACATAAAATATTTTATATGAATCGTTTTAAAAACATACTCCTACTTATTTGCTTTTTATCATTTGGTGTAAAAGCGCAAACAACCACAATTACCAGTTTACAAAACAATGCCTCTCAATCGCAAAAAAATATTGCCATTTACTTTTGTGGTAGCGATTGGTGTAGCCTGTGCAATAATTTTAAAAAAGGCTTTTTGAGTAATCCTAAAGTAGATTCTCTTTTAAAAAATAACTATGTGTATTACATGGCAGACTTCCCGCAACGTAAAAAACTACAAAAACAAGTTGTTTTATTGAACGAAGCCTTAGCCGAAAAATTAAATCCCGAAGGGCATTTCCCAAAACTGGTTATTACCGACGACCAACTAAAAATAAAAGCTGTTATTTTTCAAAGTGAAGCCTTTGAAGAGGCGTATTTAAAGTTAGAAAATAAGAGTAAAAAATAAGTAAAAAAATGATGTTGGTAAAATTTTCGGATTCGCGCATGTATATGAAAAGTCCGTTGGATGTATGTTTTTATATTGAACAAAATAACTCAAAACAAACTGCATCTATTTTTAGTGCCGTGTATAAAGAAGCCGAACGTGTAATCAACATTATATCTGCATGGCAGGAAGGTACAGAGGTGTACGATATAAATAAAAACGCAGGCATACAACCTGTAAAAGTGAGCGATGAATTATATGGACTATTAAAACGGGGTGTATATATATCAAAAATAACAAACGGTTTATTTGATATTACTTTTGCATCTATCGATAAATTATGGTATTACGATAAACCTATGAATAGCCTGCCATCAGATCAATCTATCACTAATTCGGTACGCAACATTAATTACCAATACATACAATTTAACGATGCCGAACAAACTGTATTTATTACCAACAAGGGTACTAAAATAGAATTGGGAGCAACAGGTAAAGGCTTTGTAGCTGCTAAAATGAAAGCATTGTTGATTGATAAATTTAATATCACATCTGGACTTATTAATGCCGGTGGCGATTTAATATGTTGGGGAAAAAAACCAGATAATAGCAGTTGGCAAGTAGGCATAACCAACCCCAATAATAAAAAAGAAGAGTTGGCTGTATTGCCTGTGCACGATAAAGCAATAGCTACATCGGGCAGTTATGAAAGGTTTGCTGAGTTTGCCGGTAAAAAATATTCCCACATCATACATCCTAAAACGGGCTATCCTGTGCAAGGGATATTAAGTGCCACTGTTATAAGTGATGATGCCGAAATGAGCGATGCCATTGCAACTTCCTTGTTTTTAATGGGGGTAGAAAAAGGTTTGCAGTTTGTAAACAACTACAACGATATACAATGTTTTATAATTGACGATGGCAACAACTACCATTTTTCGGATAATTTAAAATCAAAACAATACCAAACAAGTATTCACTAACAAATAAAAAATGTACAAATTAACCAAACCCCAAATAATTGCTATTGCATTATTTGCTGTGCTTAAACTAAGCAGTTGCACCACACTAAAAGGCTATCAAATGGTGTATCAAAACGATAGTCAAATGCAAGCCAGTTCAATGGCTGTAGAAAAACTTGAATCCGAAGGCGTAATGTTTAGAGAAGGTGCATCGGGCGGCGAAGGCGGACATACAGGTGGCGGGTGCGGCTGTAATTAATTAACTTAAAAAAATTAGAAATGGAAACACTATTATTAACACTGCTTTTTATACATCCTAGCATACCAATGCTATTACTAGGTTTTGTTTTATTTATACGCTCAATTTCATACGGGCAATCAATTAAAAATACAACCCAAAATAGCAATACTGATAAAGAAAACCGTGCTATTAAAATAAGCCTGCTAAGTAATTATTACGAACAAGATGGTAACAGAAGTGCTATTAACGGCGGCTTGGGCTCGCAAGCGTTAAAAAGCTATGCTCAAGATGTAAATATTTACTTTCCGGTAAAAGATTCATCAGCACTTAAAATAGGTGGCGGGGTTGATTATTTTACATCGGCATCATTACAAGATATTGATAAAGGTGGAAACGGTAAAAGCGTATCGGGCGACGAAACTCGTAAATATGCCAACTTAGGCTACGATATAGGTTTAAGCAAAGGGCTATCTATTTCGCCAAGCATTGGTATATCTAGCGAATACGATGTTACATCCACCAACACCGGACTTTCGGTGTTAAAACCAATTAAAAAATACAATGCCAACTTTAACTCTTCATTGTCTTTTGTGCTTGACCGTTGGATGATGGTATTCCCTGGCGAATTTCGTCCGGTATCTACCGATGCAAACACATCTGCAAGTTCAAACTCAAGCTCGTCTTACGCTATACCTTTTACCTACAAAGGATCAGTATTAAAAAAAGACGGACAATTGTATCCTATTGATTACCGTCAATCGTATGCCTTTATTAATAACTATTCATTTGTAATTAATCAAAAAATGAATGCAGCTGTTGGGCTTGATTTATTGATGCAAACAGGCTTGTTGTCATCGCCATTTAACAGAGTTTATTTTAACGATGGCGTAGGCGATGAATCGGTGAAAGAAGTAAGAGTGGAAAACTTGCCAAGAGAACGCCAAAAAATAGCCCTATCGGCACGCTACAATTATTTTGCTAATCCCTTTATTGTTATTCGTGCACATGCGCGGTATTATACCGATTCTTGGGGTATTAAAGCAACAACAGTAGCCATTGAAGTACCTGTAAAAATACTAAAATCATTGTCCATCACCCCTTTTTACAGATACCATATACAACAGGCTTCTACACATTACAGAGCCTACGGCCAACACGTTTACAAGCCTGGTAATTATTATACCAGCGATATAGATTTGGGAGAATTTACAGCACATAAATTTGGTGCAGGTTTACGTTACGTGCCTTTTAAAAAGAATGCAGATGGTGCAGTTACTAAAAAACCAATGCTAACATTTAAAGATGTAAGTGTACGTTACGCACGTTACCAAAGGCAAGATAACTTACATGCCGACATAGCTACCTTAGAATTAAATTTTGAAATTAATAAACGATAACTTAAACAGTAAATAAATATTAACACGTATACAAATGAAAACTACACTTAAAATAAATAGAAATTTAACATTGCTTTTTTCAATTTTGGTGCTTGCATCCTGTGAAAAAACAGTGGTAGAACCCGCTAACGAATACGATGTTGCACCTTATAAAGTATTGGATGCCGAAAATTCAATAATAGCCCATACCGATGCTCAATTTTTTGATATTTATACTGGTATATCGGTAGGCACTATTGGTAGAATTGTAAAAACTACAGATGGTGGTGTAACTTGGAAAAAACAAACAACGCCAACTGTTGAAAATTTAAACGCTGTTTATTTTGTAAATACCAGCGTGGGTTATACAGCGGGTAATGTAGGTACTATTCTAAAAACAATTGATGGTGGTAATACTTGGTTAAAGCTAACAACTGGATCAACAGTAAACTTATTAGGGATATATTTTACGGATGAAACTCACGGATACGCTGTTGGTGCTACCAGCACAGTTTTAAAAACCAGTGATGGTGGCGTAACTTGGATTAGTTCAAAACCATTAAAAATAAGCAGAAACTTAAATACTGTAATTGCCAGTGGAAAAAATGTATATATATGCGCAGCCAATGGTTATGTATTAAAATCGGTTGATAGCGCCGCCACTTTTGATACTACTGCTGTAACAGGCGTTACAGCTAATCTACTTAACATGCAATTATTTGATGATAACACCGCTTTTATATGTGGTGCCAACGGTTATGTAATAAATGCAAATTTTAATACGAACACTTATTCCTTAAAAAAAACAAGTACAGAAGAAAATATGAGAGGGATTTATTTTTTTGATAAATCTAAAGGTTATGTAGTTGGCAATTTTGGTTTGGTATATAAAACCGAAAATGGAGGAAACTCTTGGACAAGAATAAAATCAGGAACTTCCGAAAATTTATATGCTATTGCATACCCCGATACGCAAATAGGTTATTTGCTAGGCACTGGTGTTATTTTAAAAACGAAATAATTAGTAATAATTAGTAAATAAAAAATATCATAACCGTCCTAAAGACGGAATTTAAAGTTCTTTGAAAATATTGATAGTAAAGCGTTTTGGTTAAAATTTGACTTCAAACGATTTCAATTTACTTAAGAGTAAATTGGTTGAATGAATACAGGCAAATATATTTTTTCTCAA
>CANFLQ010000055.1 GCA_947447995.1 Bacteroidota bacterium
CATAAATGCGAATGATTTTTTTAATATTTCCTGAGGAAGCTGTGTTGCGAATTTAGCTCCGAAATAACCTCCTATAAAGAAAAAGAAAGCCATGATCATTGCAACTTTGAAGTCGACCAACCCTTGTTGATAGTATTGAAATGCAGCTAGTGCTCCAATAGGAAGCACCATCATCATTAATGTGGTACCTTGCGCCATTTGTTGGGAAAAGCCAAGGGTCATTACTAATGCCGGAATGATAATGATAGCGCCACCTAAGCCAAGCATACCACTAAGCACTCCTGCAGCAATCCCAATGATCGCTATTATAATTATATGTTGAATGTCCATTTTCATTTTGTTAGATCATTTATTAATCCTTACAAATGTAAAACGGAAAAAAGGGAAGTACAGTGACTTTTGTTACAGAAGGGTGATTTTATTTCTCCCAAGGGTTACCAGTTTCTCATCTTCCATTTGCTTGAGCAAGCGGGAAACCACCACACGGGCTGTTCCCAGCTCATTTGCAAGCTGTTCGTGAGTAACGTATAATGTATGACTTTTGGTAAGTTCGCACTTTCGTTTGATGAAATTAAGGAGGCGTTCGTCCATTTTTTTAAATGCAACGGCATTCACAACGTCCAATAATTCTTCAAATCGTTTGTGATACAGGCGGAAAATATAATCCAGCCATTCGGGGTATTCTTTGATAAGGTCGGTTACTTTATCAATGGGGATAAATAATATTTCTGTTTCTTCTTCTGCAATGGCTTTTACTTTGCTGGTATCGTGGTGCATGCCTCCTAAAAACGACATGATGCAGCTTTCTCCCGATTTGATATAATACAACAGGATCTCTCTTCCGTCTTCATCGGTACGCATTACTCGAATGCTTCCTTTGGTTACCAAAGGAATAGCTTTGATATAGGCGTTTTCATTAAGTATCACATCACCTTCCTGAAATGTTTTAGCGTTCCCATATTGATATAGTTTTTCCCTTATTTCCGGGGACGATTTAAACTCTACAATATTATCCAGTGCTTGTTCCATTTTAAAGTTTTGATCGGGGTTTATTTTAATTTCAATGCGTTCCCTTCAAATACAATGCCTTCCCAACCGCTTACCATAAAATTTCTGATGTTTTGATGGTCAGTTGCATCCGGGTTTTGAAGTACATCTTTTCTATAAAACGCTCCAAAACATTGTAGTGTTTGTGCAGGAGTTAATTTATTCAGTTGTGCAAACGAAAATAATTTGCAGGAGCCGGAGTTTTTCCCTGCTTCATTAAAGGTATTTCCATTCTTAAATGAAGTAGGAGTGAACTCGTAATTGGCATCAATTACTGCAATGGTATCATTAAATTCAATTGTTTGAGGCGCTGTTTTTATTTTATCTAAAAATGCTGTAAGGTTCATATTATTTAAGTTTTATTATTTCAGTTCCTTAATTCAAAATCATGTTTTTTTAGTGCAAAATTTTATTGGTTGGCGTCATTGCGAGGAACGAAGCAATCTAATACGATACTTTGGTTGAGATTGCTTCCCTTTTCTGCTTCAACGTAGAACTCGCAATGACGTTCTCGATTTAGTATTTGCTAAAAAATAATTTCAATATTGTTTTTTGAATCTCTGCACTTTCGTACAGAGTAGTTTGCTTTAAGGTTCTTTTATAAACGAGTAATGTGTTTTTTGATATTTTTCTTTCACCACCATTTGTCGCATATTGCTTGTTGTTTCAAACGGCCCATCAACGGCAGCAATGTTTACCATCCATGCAGGAACATTTCCTCCAGGATCAAAAAGTAATTGATATTCACAATTTACTATTCCGTTTTTTAATGGTGTAAGTTTCCAGGAAGCTTTAAATACGGACACCCTTACATGACTGTCGACATTTGGAATAAAATCTGGCTTACTTACCGAATTTAGATATACAATTTTTGTAACGTCATCTTGTTTCACTTTAACATTTAAAACAATATCACGATTATCTATCGGCCAGGGGGCAACAACATTTTGGTAACAGATGGATTCAGTACTGGTTATTTCTTTCAATGTTTTTGATTTCGCACATTTATAAACCCATTGTGGATACGATTCTCTATCTAAAAGTAAGGCTACAATACCGGATAATGAACTTTTTATTTGAGTTACAGCTCTTAATTCCCTAACAGCTGAGCTGTCTACTCCCCGACTATAAACTGAAACACCATTCCCCTCTTTTTTTAATATCCATTCATTGTCATGGTTTATAAAAGAGGTAAAGCCTAAAGCAATAAAACTTATACTTATAGATATAAGAGTTAATGCTTTACTTCTTACTGCTTTTTTAAAATCGATCATTTACTATGAATAGAGCATTTAGATTTACATTCCACTTAAAGGAACATCTTTTGTAATATCGATGGGGAAAGTTTTTTTTACAAATAATTTCCCTGCTTTCAGATCTCCTTTAAGGCCAATTTTTGCGTGCTTACTCATTGCTATGTTCATTAATCTTGGCATATCGGACATACTTAAATTTGAAAAATCAGATTTTATTTTAAACGTGTATGTTTCTTCCGATTTTGCTTTTATTCTTACTCGTTTATCTAATTGTACTTTGCCTGCATCTATTCCGGCAACGCTTATATCCATTTCCGATCTGTAAATTGTAAATCCAACTTTATTTGGGTTTTTTACTCTGGCAGTAACAATCGCTTCAATGCCATTTTGACTTAGGCTAGTTACATTTATATTTTCGATACCGCTAAATGCCACCGGCTCATAACTTTTGCAGGATGTAAATACAATGCTGAAAAATGCGAATGTAATTAAAAGATATTTTTTCATTGAGCTATTTAATTTGGCTTATTTTAAAGAAATAATTCTTGTTGCAGTTTGTGAGTTCTACCCCCTCTCCTTCAGGAGAGGGGGTGCAGGGGTGAGGTTTAACTCCGCATAATATTTATAAAAATAAGGTATTGTTTCAATGCCTTTTAAATAGTTAAATACCCCGTAATGCTCGTTTGGAGAATGTATTGCATCCGAGTCCAAACCAAAGCCCATCAATACCGAATCAAGTCCTAGTTCTGATTTAAACATGGCTACAATTGGTATACTGCCTCCACTGCGAACAGGTATTGGCTTTTTACCAAAGGTAGTTTCCATTGCTTTGCTGGCTGCTTTGTATGCGACCGAATCGCTTGGAGTAACAACAGGTTCTCCGCCATGATGCGGCGTAACTTTTACTTTTACGGATTTTGGTGCAATGCTTTCAAAATAGTTTTTAAACAGTGCCGTAATTTTATCACTGTTTTGATGCGGTACCAATCGCATGGATATTTTTGCATACGCTTTTGATGCAATCACTGTTTTTGCGCCTTCACCTGTATAACCGCCCAAAATGCCGTTTACATCTAATGTAGGACGGATAGAATTGCGCTCGTTGGTGGTATATCCTTCTTCTCCATGTATGTCGGAAAGGTTTAACGCTTTTTTATATTCATCCAGACTGAATGGTGCTTTTGCCATTTCAGCACGATCTTCAGCGCTTAATATTTCAACATCGTCATAAAAACCCGGAATGGTAATGTGGTTTTTATTGTCCTTCATTTTTGCAATCATCTCACATAAAATATTGATAGGGTTTGCCACCGCACCGCCGTATAATCCTGAATGTAAATCACGATTTGGTCCGGTAACTTCTACTTCAATATAACTTAATCCGCGCAAGCCAACAGTAATAGAAGGGGTATCGTTGGCTGTGATTCCTGTATCGGAAATTAAAATAACGTCGGCCTTTAATTTTTCCTTGTTTTGTTTAACAAATATTCCAAGGTTATCCGAACCAACTTCTTCTTCGCCTTCAATCATAAATTTAATATTGCAAGGCAAGGTGTTGGTTTGCATCATCAATTCAAATGCTTTCACGTGCATAAACATTTGTCCTTTGTCGTCGCATGCGCCACGGGCATAAATATTTCCGTTTTTTATAACAGGCTCAAACGGTCTTGTTGTCCAAAGTTCCAAAGGGTCGGCGGGTTGCACATCGTAATGACCGTATACAAGAACAGTAGGAAGTTTTGGGTCAATTATTTTTTCTCCGTAAACGATGGGGTAGCCTCCGGTCGGACAAACTTCCACGTTGTCGGCACCTGCTGCAATTAATTTTTCTTTAACGGCATCGGCAGTTTTAATTACATCGTTCTTGTATTTAGGATCGGCGCTAACGGACGGAATTCTTAATAGTTCAAAAAGCTCCTCAATGAAACGATCTTTATTTTTTTCTATGTAAGTGTTGATGTCAGTATTCATAATTTAATTTTTTACTCGTTGGTTTGGATTCGCAATTCAAACTTAATTTATGTGCGGATTTCAAATCCGTTTGATCAATGGTCGGGATTGCAAATCCCGACCAGCTGTATACATAATACATAATACATAATACTTTCTACTTAATACTTAGCTATACCAATACATGCCCATCCATTTCCTTAGGAATTTCTAAGCCCATTATTTTTAAAATAGTAGGAGCAATGTCGGATAGTTTACCTTCTTTCACTTTTTTATAATCGCTGTCAATTAAAATACAAGGCACCGGATTGGTTGTATGCGCTGTGTTGGGAGAACCATCAGGGTTGATCATGTAATCGGAATTGCCATGGTCGGCAATAATGATGAATGAATAACCATTTTCCAAACCGGCTTCAACTACTTTTTTTGTGCAAGCATCCACTGTTTCTAATGCTTTGATCACCGCATTGTAATCACCGGTATGACCAACCATATCGGCATTAGCAAAGTTTAAACAAACAAAATCGGTACTTCCTTTTTTTAATTCAGGCACAATAAGTTCAGTTAATTCGTTGGCACTCATTTCAGGCTTTAGATCATAAGTTGCAACTTTTGCCGAAGGTGCCATTAATCTTTTTTCACCTACAAATTCTTTTTCCCTTCCACCGGAAAAGAAAAAAGTAACGTGAGGGTATTTCTCGGTTTCTGCAATTCGTATTTGTGTTTTACCTGCTTTTTCAAGCACTTCGCCAAGGGTGTTTACCAAATTATCTTTGTCGTACAATACATGAACGTTTTTGTATGTGCTATCGTAATTAGTCATAGTAACATAATACAAAGGCAAGGTGTTCATACCTTGTTCAGGCATATTTTGCTGGGTAAGTACTTGCGTAATTTCGCGACATCTATCGGTACGGAAATTAAAACAAATCACTACATCGTTCTCTTTTATTACACCAATAGGATTGCCTTTTTCGTCGGTATTTACTATTGGTTTTATAAATTCATCGGTCACATTATCGTGATACGATTCTTCAATTGCTTTGATAACATTGTTTGTTTTTTTGCCTTCACCTTTTACTAATAGGTCATAAGCAAGTTTAACACGTTCCCAGCGTTTGTCCCTGTCCATCGCGTAATAACGCCCAATTACACTTGCTATTTTAGCGTTAGCAACTCCCTCTCCTGTGGAGAGGGTCGGGGAGAGGTGTTTTTCTAAATTTTTCATAAATGCCAATCCGCTTTTAGGGTCGCAATCGCGCCCGTCGGTAAAGGCATGGATAAATATATTTTGTATGCCCTTTACTTTTGCTAAATCGCATAAATAATGCAAATGCGCCTGAGAAGAATGGACTCCTCCTTCCGAAACCAAACCAATATAATGTATAGGTTTATTGTTGGTTTTGGCATATTCAAAGGCTTTAACAAGCTCAGGATTATTGTCAATTGTTTTTTCACGAACGGCTTTATTGATCAATGCTAAGTCCTGATATACCACGCGACCAGCACCAATGTTAAGATGTCCCACTTCACTGTTCCCCATTTGTCCATCGGGCAAACCAACATTTTCACCCGAAGTTCGCAACGTACTGTGAGGGTATTTTTTATACAAGCTATCTACAAAAGGTGTGTTTGCGTATGCAATAGCATCCGACTTGCTGCCATCTCCAATTCCCCATCCATCTAAAATTACTAATACTGTTTTTTTCATGTAACTTAAATTATAATGTTTCGTCTAAAAATATATCAATATATCCACTTAAAAAATGATAAAAATCATTTCATTTTTTAAGCGTTAAACTGCACCTTAAAAATGCTGCCGTATGGTAAATTATTTTTCACAGAAATAGTTCCACCATGTTGTTCCACCAAATAATTTACAATGTATAAGCCAAGTCCTGTTCCTTTGGTAGTACGCGTATCTTCGTTGCCTACACGATAAAACTTTTTAAATATGGTATCTTTTTCAGCATCAGGAACTCCAGTACCTTCATCCGCCACACTTAAAACAATTTCATTACTCTGTTTTGTTAGTCCAATAGTTATTGTTGAATTTTCTTTGGAATATTTTACAGCATTTTCAAATAAATTTAAGAGTATGGAAGGAAAACTTGTTCTATCTATTTTAATGAAAATATTTGGCTCAATATCTAAAACTACTTTGTGTTTGTAGTTAAAGGAGATAATGCTTTGTTTCATCAGTTCGTTGATAGAATCCGATATATTGGTATCTTCTTTATGAACAGTAAAAACATTGTTTTCAATTTTTGCAGCAAGTAAAATATTTTCTACTAAGTTATTTAATCGTTCTGTATCGTTTATGGCATTTGAAATGATTTCTTTTTGTTTGTCGCGATTTAATTCATGTTTTAAAAGGGTTTGTAATTGAAGTTTAGCCGAGGCTATGGGTGATTTTAATTCATGAGTAACCGACAATAAAAAATTTTTTTGCTGCAATGCCAGTTTGGCTTCTTTTTTAAAAGTTTTACGAATTTGAAAAATGCCCAATATTAAAAGTGTAATAAATACAAACCCTTCACCTGCAATCATAAGTATTCGCTTATGAAGTTTTGCATTCAGTTCATTGCCTTTTATCACTACTTCGTTAAGTGTTTCCCCCTTCAGTAAATTGATTTCTGTTTTCAGATGAACCACTTCATTGTTCAAATTTACCATCAAATAACTCCACCAAATAAATTGAAGCAATATATACGCTACGAGTATATAAAACCAAAATAGAGGACGCGAATTTTTGTTGGCGTAAGGCATAGCCACAAAGTTAATAATTATAAGTAATAAATAAGTAGCATGTAAAATGACCAAGGATTAAACTATCTTTTTTCTAAATAAGTAACCAAGGGAAAGTGGTCTGACAATTCTCTTGGAATAGTTCTAAAACCGTAGGATTGGTATACATTACTATGTAGGATATAATCAATTCTGAAAGAAGGGAATTTACCAACATACGTTCTTCCCAATCCACTACCGCTTTCAACAAATGAATCACTTAAATTATCCGCAATTGTGTGATAGGTGTAGGAGGCTGGAGTGTCGTTAAAATCGCCACAAATAATTACAGGATGAGGTGAAGACGCAATGTGGGCAGCAACAAGTTCGGTTTGTTTGGCACGTTTGATATAAGCAAGTCGTATACGTTTCAAAATATTTTTTGATTTTTGAATTTCTTGCGTTTGTTTATTGTGCATTAGGTCATCCACAAATTTATAATCACCATAATCAAATTTTATAGATTGTAGGTGTACGTTGTAAACCCTTACAGTATCCTTGTTTATAAGTATATCCGAATAAATACAAATATTATTGCTTTTAGTGTCGAAGGTTATTTTTCCGTAAGTTAATATGGGGTAAGCACTAAAAATGGCAACGCCCCAATGGTCTATCCTACGCAATGTAGTAGTGTATTCCAAATGTGTGAATTTAGCTTTTTGATATTTTAAAAGGATATCTAAATTGTTAAATTCATCAGTACTGTCTCTAGTGAAAAATTCCTGTAAACACATAATGTCGGGATGCTCACTTTTTATTAAGTCAAACATTTTCCCTCGTGTTTCCAAGTTGTGCGACCAATTGTATAAATCAAATAACTTTACATTATACGACATTACTTTAAATCCTTTTTTAGTATCGTTAGGTTGGGGAATGGCTTTTATTTGTGCATAATTTTTAATGTGAAACCAGCCGCCAAGAATTATAATAAGTGAATAAAATGCATTTTTTTGTAATTGAATAGTCCAATAGCCAACAAATAAAATATTGATGATAACCAATACAGGATAGGCTAAGCCAAAAAAAGCGATGAGCCAAAAACTTTCAGGACTAATAAACGGTGCTAAATAAGCAATAAGCAATGCCACAGCAGCAACATGATTAAAAAGCATAACCATTCGGTTAATAAACCTTCGCTTAACTTTTGTTTTTTTTATTGACGTAGGGCTAATATGTGATTCTTCGTTTATCAAATACTTTTTTATAAGATTAAATTCAAAATTTGATTAATCAATAACAAAATATTATTGAAAGGGTATGCAATTTAGTAAAAGAAAATGCCAAATAAAAGCCCTTTTTAATTATTTATTACTTGCCTTAAATAATATTTCCTTTTCCGATTTACTTAAACTTTCGTATCCCGATTTTGAAATTTTATCTAATATGGTATCTATTTGTTGTTGATTTGCTTTTTTATTGTAATTGTATTCTTCGTCCGATACACTTCGTCGGTGTACTACCTTTAATTTATTTTTTTTGAAGATTTTTAAAATACCACCTAGCCAATCCAATATTCGGTTTATACCGATTGACCAATCTTTCCCTTTTTTGTACTGAACAATAAAAATATAACCCATTAAAGCACCACCTAAATGTGCAATATTACCTCCAATGTTGGAATAGGAGGCTACATTTAAAACATCTATAAAAAGTACAAACAACGCAACATAAATTAATTTAACAGGTCCTATCAGTAACATGTTCATCTGAAAATTAGGAACCAATGTAGCTGATGCAATAATAATGGCAGTTACTCCTGCCGAAGCTCCTACCATTGGCATAATCCGATAGGGTTCAAAAATAGGGAAAATAGCAAATAGCAAAATTGTAATTAAAGCTCCGGCAATACCTCCTAATAAATAAAGTGGAATAATTTTTTTTTCAGAAGAGTAATTGGATAATATCTGACCAAACCAAAATAACGTAATCATGTTCCAAAAAATATGTCCTAGTTCAATGTGGGTGAACATATAGGTGATAATAGTCCAAGGTTTATATAAAAAGCCTTGGATACTCAATGGTAATGAAATATTGTTTTTTATAAAATTAAACAATGAATTAAAGAAAGTCGCCCCCCCTGTTATAAAAAGAAAAATGTGAAGAACACTAATCGTTAAAAATACGGCAACATTAATAATGATCAATCGGGTAACCGGATTGCCATTGCGTATTTTTTGTTTAATATCTTCAATAACTGGATTTACCATATTTTAATAAAATTTTTTAGTGTTTTTTTGCCAAATTTTCATTAAAATAAATCCGAATAACATACCGCCAAGATGAGCAAAATGAGCTACATTATCACCTGGACTATTGGAAATTCCGGAATATAATTCCGCTGCTCCATAAAGCATAACAAACCATTTTGCTTTAATGGGGATTGCAAAATAAATGTATAGCATTGTGTTTGGGAATAACATACCAAATGCCAATAATATTCCAAATACCGATCCCGATGCGCCAACAATAACAGGTGAATTAAGAAAATCAGTTTTGTACATTTGCATGTATTCAACTGAAATTCTTAATGCTTCGTTGGCATTGTTTGTTGATAGGGCAGCATTATACGTTGTTGGTATAAGTTCATTATAATGGTCTATTGCAGTTTGAGTTGTTAATTTAAGATCAGTAGAACTTAAAAAAGTTTGAAATTCGTTAAGAGATGGGTTGGTTATATAATTATTTACAAATTCGAGGGTAGGCTGAATTTGAAAATAAAGAATTGTATAATGGCAGATGGCTGCACCAACACCTGTGATGAGGTAGTATGTTAAAAAACGTTTTGGACCCCAATAATTTTCTAGTGTATTGCCAAACATCCACAAGGCAAACATGTTAAAGAACAAGTGCATAAAACTGCCATGCATAAACATGTAAGTGATTAATTGATAGGGTTGGAAATCAGAAGCAGCAAAATAATGCAATCCCAGTTTGTCGGTAAGGTCAAGCCCAAATTGGGTGCCGAATACCAGCGTTGCCAAATAAAATAACCCATTAATAATTAACAGATTTTTTACAACCGGTGGAAGAATATTAAAACTTTGCGGACGATATTGTTGATAGGACATGTTAGTTATCAGTTATTAGTTATCAGTTATTAGTCATCAGCGGTATGTTTTGTTTAAATCAAATAACAACTTACCACTAATAATTAATCACTATTTTTTAAATCTTTTATCCAATTCATCTGTCGAAATAGTTGATATGGTTGGTTTCCCATTTGGTGTACTGTAAGGCATTTTGCATGCAAAAAGTTCATCAATTAAGTTATTCATTTCTTCCTGTGTCAATAATTTACCCGATTTAATGGCCATGTTACGCGCCATGGAACGTGCTAAGTTTTCCCGTTTGTTGGATCTTAATTCCTGAAAATTGAGCTTATAATTTTCAATCAAACCTTCCAATAGTTTTACCGAATCAAAATTTGCGGTATCGGCCGGAACGCCATTAACAATAAATGTTTGTTTACCAAATTCACTGATGTCAAATCCTATAGCCTTTAATTCAGGAAGGAGTTCCTGTATCAACGAAAAGTCGGTAGCATTTAGTTCCATTGTTTTTGGAAATAATTCCTGTTGCGTTGCCGATTTATGTTTTTCAAAGGTATCTAATACACGCTCATACAACACGCGTTCATGCGCACCTTGCTGGTCGATAATCATAAAACCTGTTTTGATATGTGATAAAATATATTTGTTATGCAGTTGGTAAGTTGCTTTTTTATTGCTTTCATGCAGCTCGTTATCCCAATCGGTATCAATAGTGTGTTGTGTATCCTCTTCTTGTTTTATTTCAAGTTCTGGTTGAATATCCGTATTTCGGGAATACATTTTTTCCCAATTATTTCTGTTGGATAGTTCACGTTCCGATGGTTTGTTGCGCGTTGCACCTTCCGAAGTAAAGGGGTTAAAATTAGGATCTACCGTAATGGTAGGTTGCTTGAAAACACCATCAATAGGCTTTAAGGGCATATTGTATAGATAGGCTTCCTGATCAAAATCAAGGCTTGGCGCGATATTAAACTGCCCCAACGATTTTTTTATCGCTGAACGCAAATACGCGTAAATGGCTTTTTCATCTTCAAATTTTACTTCTGTTTTGGTGGGATGAATATTGATATCAATTGTTTTAGGGTCAACATCCAACATTAAAAAGTAGGAAGCAAAACTATCTTTTGGTAATACCTCTTCAAAAGCCGATTGAACAGCGTGGTGCAAGTACGGACTCTTGATAAATCGTTTGTTCAAAAAGAAAAACTGCTCCCCCCGCGTTTTTTTTGCAAATTCAGGCTTTATCACAAAGCCTTTTATTTTTACAATTCCTGTGTTTTCTTCCACAGGAATTAAGCGGGTATTGTACGAACTTCCAAAAATAGCCATCAGTCGCTGTTTGAGCTGCCCCCCTTCTAAATGAAAAATTTCAGTTGTATTGTGATGAAGGCTAAATGCTATTTCAGGATTTGGAATAGCCACTCGTTGAAACTCTTCAATAATATGTCGCAATTCAACGGTATCGTTCTTTAAAAAATTACGACGGGCGGGAACATTGTAAAATAAATTTTTAATGGAAATGGAAGTTCCTTGCGGACAGTTGCATGCTTCTTGACTTTTTACTTCACTGCCTTCAATGTCAATTTTAACGCCAATTTCGTCACCTGTACGTTTGGTCTTTAATTCTACTTGTGCAATAGCAGCAATGGATGCCAAAGCTTCGCCTCTAAATCCCATGGTGCGTATGGCAAACAGGTCATCTGCTTTTCTAATTTTAGAAGTAGCATGTCGTTCAAAACTCATTCGGGCATCAGTTTCGCTCATACCGCAACCGTTATCAATTACCTGAATAAGTGTTTTGCCTGCATCTTTTACAATCAGCTTAATGTTGGTGCTTCCCGCATCCAAAGCGTTTTCCATCAATTCCTTTACGGCAGATGCAGGTCGTTGAACCACTTCACCAGCAGCAATTTGATTGGCAACAGAATCGGGTAATAATTGTATAATATCAGACATAACGGCTAGCTTACCTACAAAAATAATATTATTAATTGAAACAAGCTATTGGATATTGCTACTGTTACCAACCAAATGCACCGAATGTTTAAAACTCTATTTGCATTTCTTTGTGTAAATGTCCATCGGCATTCATGCGGGCATAATAAATTCCTCTGGGTAAATCTTTTGTGCGGAAGGTATAGTAGATATTATATTCTCCTTTTTGGTGTGCAATGTTTTGAAAAACAGTCTGCATTAATTGCCCTTGATTGTTATATATACCAAGCGTTGCATGGCAATTGGCGGGTAATAAATAATCAAATACGCCATCAATTTTAGATACAGTGCCCAATACATCTCTGTCGTTTTGTCTTTTATAGGTGATGTTGTAAGAGGGGATCAATCTGCCAGTAATGTGTGATACAAATTGTCGCAAATTGTTAATATCATTTATATCTCCGTCAACAATACTGCCAAGGGAGTTATTGTCGGATATGCTCCAAACGGCTTCCTGTGCGGTGGTATTGCTATAGTATTTGTTTTTATCAATAAAGTTGGCAAGTTTAATTAAACTGCTATCGGCTAACTTGCCTACCTTGTATTCCGCCTCAGCTGTAGGTGCGCCATTATGTGCCTGGCAGCACATTCCAAATACATTAATATTTTTTGATTCTTTGGCGCCAAGAAAAATTTCCTGAGGTTTGGTAATTAATATATCCTGTTGGTTATTGTTTTGAGAGTCCAATATTCTACCTGCCTCCACTTTTATATCCAATGTTTTATTTGTCAGGTTTTGGATTCCCATTTTTATAACATCACCGGTATAGCCTCCTTTAGCTTTGATGGATAGCTTAATAAGCCCTTTTTTTGTTGCTTCTTCAACAGAAATTGTATTATTTGAAAATACAGGAATTTCGGTAATACCGAACGCAAAAACTAATAAATGGATAGATTTGAACGATTTCATTTGGTCCTCCTTTTTTAGAATGTTGAATATTGAAATTTAAACCATAACGAAGGAAATGTAAAAATGTGTATGCGGAGGATAATTTATTTTAGAACAGAGGTATTATTTGTTAGCCATTCAATGTATTTTTCTACTTGAGAAACTAAATAGTAGGGCAAATTCAATAAATGATACTTTTTACCACTTTGTGTTTTTACGTTTGTAACAGAAAATTCTCCGGCATAAAAACGAATTGCAACTGTATTAGGCGATTTATCCATAAAGAGGTGTAGGGATTTTAGTTTGCCCTCTTTGCCTGATTTTACTTCTATGGGAACTAATTTACCATCGTAAGCAATCACATAATCTACTTCAGCAGAGGAGCTTGTTTTTTCTCTAACCCAAAAGTGTAATGCGCTCAATGCGGTGTAATCATCTGCCAATAATTCCTGACCAACTAAATGCTCAATTACAGTGCCTTGGTAAACAGTATTTAAGTCGTTAGTCCCAATTATTTCTTTTTGTAAACCAGCAGCATAATTCATTAATCCTGTATCTAATAATTGTAACCGGGGCGATTTTTGTAACTCAGGTATGATTGGTAATTTAGTAGTGGTTGTTGGATAAATTAAACTCAATAGCAAGGCTTTTTCCAATGTTCGTAAAGCTTCACCTATTTCTTTTGATCCGTAGCCAGATTTACCGAAACCCTGGAACTTGATGCGCTTTCCGGCTTCAAAATAACTTGTTTTAATAACATGTCTTATTATTTGAACTTGTGTATTGCTATGCGCATATTTTTCTACATCATCAATATAAGATGCGATAAGCGAATCATATAAAGTGCCGAGTGCTGTTAAATCTTTAGTTTCACTATATTCCTTCACTATTTCGGGCATGCCCCCAATTAAGGCGTAGGTATGAAAAAGAGCTAATAATTTTTCGTGTGCAAATGATTTTACAGGGATTTGATTGATTTGTTCAAGGGCTTTGCGTTCGCCGGTAGCCTCTAAAAATTCAATAAATGAAACAGGTCTCACCACTAAAAATTCAACTCTGCCAACAGGAAAGCTTAATTTATTGTTGAAAATAGTTTCCAGTAAGGAGCCTGCCGAAATAACGGGTATTTCGGGCATTTGTTCATAAAAAAAACGCAAAATATTAAAAGCTTCGGGTACTTCCTGAATTTCATCAATAAATAAAAGTGTATTTTTTCTTTTCGAGTATTCTTTATTTTTCTCAAAAAAGATGGTTTGAACCAATGTTTCTAAATCCTTAAAATTTTCAAAAGGTTTACGGTCGGCAGGAAGTTCTAAGTTTAAATAAATGTATTGGTCAAAGTTTTGAGCAAATTGATTAACAACAGTTGTTTTGCCAACTTGCCTAGCACCTCTTATTACTAGGGGTTTTCTGTTCTTTTTTTTTGCCCATTTATCAAGCTCTTGTAGTATTGTTCTTTTAAACATATTACAAAAATAGGGTAATTATTGTAATAATAATACACAAAATTAGGGTAATAGTGTTAAAATTGCACACAAAATTAGGGTAAATTACTCTTAAATGCGAGGCTGCGGTGCGGTTATATTCATTACCCTCCTGCTTTTTTTACTTTGTAATTTGCATCGATAAGTAATTTAAGAATCTTATCGCGATGATCTCCTTGTATCAGTATTTCATTATTTTTTACACTGCCACCCACACCGCATTTTTGCTTTAATGTTTTGCCCAATGCCTCCAAATCAGCATCTGTTCCAATAAATCCGTTAACACGGGTGAGTAATTTTCCTCCACCGATACGGTCAAGGTATAATTTTAAATTTTGCTGTTGAGGTGGAAGCGTTTCTGAAATGGCTTCACTTTCAAACTCAAAATTAAAGTCTTTATTTGTTGAATAAACAACACCGTTTATTTTATCTTTTTTTGACATTTTTTAAGAAATCAATAAATTAAATCTTCTGTAATAGTCGTTCCTCGCAATGACGTAAGACTACTACTTTTTCTTCTCCGCTTTATTATTCTTAAAATATACAAAACTACTTATTATAATTACTATTACAATGAAATGAAGTAAGTAGGATCTGGATAAACCATCCTCAGATACAAAAGTAAAGAATCGTGCTCTGCGGTTAGGGTCATCAAATAAGGATCTTCTTAATTTTTTAAGGAAGCCGGTTTGTGCACGCGCATCAATATTTTTATTGTCTTCTTTTATGCTCATCCAAACAAATACGGGTTTACCTACCACATGGTCTTCTGGTACATAACCCCAATAGCGTGAATCTGCTGAGTTATGGCGATTATCTCCCATCATAAAATAATAATCCAATTTAAAAGTGTAGGTGTTTGTTTGTTTACCATTGATAAATATTTTATCTCCTTTTATTTCCAGATTATTTCCTTCATAAATTCGGATAATTCTGTCGTACAAAACAATATTTGTTGTATCTATTGATATTGTTGTGCCTTTTTTAGGAATATATAAAGGTCCAAAATTATCGTTGTTCCATTTATAGGTTGCTTTATGCGGAAATATGCGCGGATTATAATCACCTGTACGCTCAATGATAGGTTCAACAGATTTTACATTTTCTAATTTTTTAAATAAATCCACTTTGTTGTTAGGAAGATTAACAACGTAAAACGTTCCGGAGGTATCTGTTTCACTGTGTATTGGATCAGTAATGTCTAATCTGTCAATTGTTTTAGGACTAAAACCTGTACCATCCGTTTTAACTTTATAAGTATACTGCATTGTTGCTGCAACATAAGCAGGTTTGCTGTTGATATATACTTTTTGATTTTTGATAGTGAGTGTATCGCCTGCAATGGCAACACAACGCTTAACGTAGTTTTCGCGTTTGTCTACTGGGCGGCTGATAATATCGCCAAAGTAGGGTTTATCCGTTTGAGGATTTATTTCCTTATTGTTCCAAACTACAGCTCTTCCATAATCTCTGCATAATTGATAATAGCTTTGGTCTTGCGCATAAACCGCTACGGTATCTCCATCGGGATAATTAAATACAACAATATCATTGTTTTTCACTTTCCCAAAGCCTGGTAATCTGAAATATGGCAGTTTGAACCATTCCAAATACGATTTTGTATGTTCGGTAGCAGGTAGTGTATGATGCGCAAAAGGGAAGGATAGGGGTGTGTTTGGGATCTTTGCACCGTAACTAACTTTGCTTACAAATAAATAATCCCCCACCATCATCGATTTTTCTAATGAAGAAGTAGGAATGGTAAATGCTTCGAAAAAAAATGTACGGATTACCGTTGCTGCAATAACTGCAAATACAATGGCTTCTGTCCATTCACGCGCCATAGAAGGTTGTAATTTACGTTCATCCTCAGGCCCAACATAAGTAGTGCCTTTTTGAAAAGCAATGTATGGCAGGTAAATATATCCAGCTAAAAATGCAATTGCTCTTTCCTGAAAGGTTCTTTTGTTATACGCTTTAGCCAATAACAAACAGATAATACCATACATCAAAAAATTAACTCCTGGAGTGATGAGTAAGAAAATCCACCACCATGGTTTTTTAATTATTTTAAGCCAAATAATAAAATTGTAAAATGGTATTAACGCTTTCCATGAGCTTTCTCCGGAAATAGAAAATAATTTATACAAACCAATAATGGTTGTAATTGAAAAAATAATTAATAGTAAATAGGAGGTAGCCATTATCATATCGAGTCTTTAGTAGTTATATTTATACTTGCTTCTTGGTTAATTACACCAAATTCAGGGTAATTAAAATTTGGATTTTTGATATTTCCCCAAACACCCAAATATTCCAACGTTTTTTTATTGGTTATCCATTTCCCAATTAATCCACAACCTTCACTAAAACCAGCTGTCATATCCGTTAGGCAGATAAAATTAGTTTTGTTTTCAGTGATAACAGTTATTGTTTTTTCTTTTACTTGTAATATTTTTCCTTTTGCCATAATCTATACTGTTGACAACAAATTTACAAAAAAACTGTCATAAGGATGATTTGTTTTACGGGATATTGAGAGACGTAACCCCAAAGAATTACCACTTCGTTATTCTATTTATTGAAATTATACGGCGAGCAGGAGCAAGCATTTTCAGTTGTACGATTTTTTCGAACAACAGACTTCCTTCCTTTGTCAGCTTCTTTTTAAAATCACTCCAATACCTTTTAGGTACAGAGCTATCGGTAAGTACTTCTATAATATCTATTACAAAAAAACACCAATTTCCCTCTTCTTCATTCCAATCAGAACGATTTTTTTTACTCTCAAATAATTTTAGGTTGCTCACAATGTTTTATTGTTATAACTACTTTTTACCTTTTTTGTTTTTCATCTGACGGATGATAACCTTTTGTGGTGCAGGGTTTACTGCAATCTCTTATATTAACTGATTAACTTTATTAAATATACGTCACTTGCCGCAAATGTTTAGAAATAAATTTATACCGCTGTGAAAAATATTTGCAACTAGCACTAAACGCTTATTAAGCTTAGTAAATGTTACTGGTGGTGCTACTTATAAGTCAAGAACAATTCTCAGGTTGGTCTTTAGCTTTAGTATTTGTTCTTTATTTAAGTGTCCCAATTTTTTTATCAACCTCTTATTGTCAATTGCTCTAACTTGATCTACCAAAATGTCGCTTAATCTATCTAGCTGTCCTTTTTTTAATGAACTCTTAATAGTTCCATTTCCTGTTTTCCATTCGTTGTTACTGGGCAAATCAACGTTGATAAATGGCTCTCATTTAAAAGGTCTGTTTGAACTATAACCACAGGTCTTGTTTTACTAGGTTCTGTCCCAACATTTGGATTAAGGTCAGCTAACCAAAGGTCGAATTGCTTAAGATTCATCAATTAATTTTTCGAATTCATGTAATACGTCCATCGAATCCTTGCTTGTTAGTTTCGACTCTTTTAGCAATTGCTTTTTTAATAGCCGTCTTTTATTGTATAAGTTATAAATACTTACGGCTTCGTTTATGTAACGATTTCTAGCAAGATGCAACACTTTGATGTAATTTCTTCAGCTTCGTCAAAAAAATTGTCGTCTAGCTTTAATGATAAAGTTTTCATGTCTTTTTATACGAAGGTATATATTATAATGTATATACTACAAGTGTTTTTATCACAGTACTTAGTTTTTTTTAGTATCACCACTAATTTTTAACTTGCCCCAATACTAAACGATTTTGGTGACTCCAAGCGCTAACTAAATGAATAGCATATTTTCCGTTACCCTCATCTTTTGAACCTCGAAGCGTTTTACCACCTATATTTAAGAACACTCCAGCTGATTTTGTCCGCATAGCATCGGTCCAATCCATAAAACTTTTGGCAAAAGCCTTACTGTCAAATCGCTTAAACAAGCGTTCAATTGTATCATGCGAAGGAATCCCGTTAGGAATTTTTAAATACTTTTTTGCTCTTACCAAAATCTTCTATCGTTTCCCATGATTCGCAACCGCAAATAGCTGTTATAACCGCTAATAACACTATAATCTTCAAGCAAGTGCTCTTTCAATGTCGTTTAGTTAAGGGTTAAATAGCACTTTTGTAATTAGTTAAAGTTCTGTATTTACCTCTTCTAAACTTCACCATTGTTGTTCTTTTGTATTTCCTATCAGGTCTTATTGGTTCTGTATGTCTTTCAAATATATGTTGTAATTTCAGTAAAATATTTAATGGTTCATTGCTAAA
>CANFLQ010000056.1 GCA_947447995.1 Bacteroidota bacterium
GTGATATTGTGGGCAAGTACGAACGTGATGAGATGAAGCCAAGCATTGAGACCGCTAAAAAATTAGCAGATGCATTGGAAGTAAGTTTAGATTATTTGGTTGGCGGTGAACTAAAAGTGCTTGATAAAAAAACCTTGAAGCGGTTACAGGATATTGAGAAGCTGCCCGATGTGGATAAACAAAATATTTTCTATACCCTTGATAATCTTATTAAAGCTGCTAAACTTAAAGCTCTATAAAAGCAAAAGACCCCGATTTTATTCGAGGTCTTTCATTGTTCGTGATAAATCCTATTGCTGTTTGGTTGCTCTCCAGCAGAGCCAAAGTCCTATTCAGATTTACGGCTGAATTATACAACTATTTTGTAGCAATTCCACCAACTATTTTTGGCATCATTACCTTTAATATTATGGATGCCGTTATACGTGATTATAAAACTAGGCAGATGCATAAATAACAAAAGCCCCGATTATGGGACTTTGTTATTTACAGTTGCAATTTATTGGCACTTCAAAAAAACTTACAGGGCGGTGAATAAATGGAAAAGAAGACAAATAGAGGATACATATTTCCTCTCCCTTTCTTTTAAACTCAGGGTCAGTAATATCTGAAACCCCCTCGTATGTTTTTCCCTTAATAACAATTTGATAAACAATACTAGAAGACCTTGCTCGTGTTTCCCTTATAGTTTCGCTTGTTAGTACACCATAAACGCACGTTCCATAACTTTTCAATGCTACTTTAATTATAAAGTTTTTACTAAAAAGAGCCACAAGTAGCAATAATAATAGCAATAAACCTGTTTTCCCTTCCAACAATCGCTTCATTATTTCAAATTTGTTTTGTCCTTAAACTCGTTCACTTTACTTGCACCTGCTGCTTTACCTGCCGTCTCTGTAATTGTTGTGGGAACTACCCTTATAGCTTTAGCAACTTGTTTTGTACCTTCCTGTAAGCCTGTTTTTTGTGCAATTTTAGTAGCAGTTTTCGTGGTTGCTCCTGTTGTAGCTTTTACTATTTTAGTTGCATCTGTTTTACTAATAATTGTTTTACTTGCGGCTTTCGTTAATGGCTCTTTTGCTACTTTGCCAACTACACCTTTTGCTACTCCTCCTGCGACCTTATCAACAACAGCATCAGTAGCAGCATTTTTAGCAATATTGAACGCATCTTTACCACTAAAGTCTTTTACACTTCTTTCAGGATGTTGCTCGTCATTATAATAATCATATGCAGCCTTAGCACCGTATGCTGCTGTTTTAACTGCAACAGTTCTTAATGCGCTTGCTCCTGCTGTAGCTGCGCCTTCTAAAGAGGCTAAACCCACTTTACCCCAAGCAATATCTTTTGGTTTATCAGAAAATGAATTTTCAATTAATTGACTCCCTAATTCAACACCACCACCTATCAAGGCTCCAACTAACTGTGGAACAAAATCTCCATCAGGGTCATTATTTTTAATAGGGTTTCCATCCATATAAGAGTATGGACTTTGCCAAGGTTGTTCATCAGCTTCGGGGTCTGTGCCCCACCAAATCATTAACCTTGTATCTCCTTCTCTAAATAAAGTAGTAAAGTGATTTCCTGCTCCGCTAATTTCATCGTCTTTCTCAGAGCCTTTATTATAACCGTATCTGTAAGAGCTACTATTAAAATTTCTCCCAGGTAGCGGAGACCCGCCTGTGTAATAATCTAGTCCCAAAAAAATCGTGCTTTTTTTATCGCCTAATCGCTCTTTATTGGTAAGGGTTTTACGCCATACCGCCTTTAACGGTGAGTTTTCTTTTTGATGATATGACAGTTTTTTGCAGCCCATTTTATTTTGCTAATGTAGGTAAATTATGTTTTGATTTTTCTTTTTCAATTGAAAGAAAAAAGATCAATATTGAAGATTAAAAAGATCATCCTCAAGCCAAACACACGCTTGCCCTTCTGTTTTATTTATTGTCATAGTTTTTGTATCCTCACACGTTTAGCACATTGCAGTCCTCGTTCCTGCGGGCTGCAATAAGCTAAGGCAAACGCTTTAACAAAAAGCAATGCCAATAAATAAAACCCCAAGCTAAGTTACATAATACACATTATAAAACAGCCACACGAGCAACAGCGCAAAGTCCAAAGCTTTCTTATAATGGGTATTATGCAAAATAGCCACACTCCTTACACACGCTGACACACAAGGGAAGCGGAATTATATTGTTTGCTACGTTCCACTTCGCGAAACGCCACGGCGTATGGTTTTGTTTTTTATTGGAGCTCAATCACCGCTCCAAACCTTGCTATGCTCATTTTTATTGATAGATGCCGATAAACTTCGTGTTAAAATTAAATTCTATTTAAGGCATCTATCAATAAAAATCAAGCAGGGTACTTTGTACAAAGATTGTTGCTATTGTTGTTGTGCTGTGAAAATGTGAAAAAGTTTTTTTTCCTCTTTTCTGGTCAAAAAACTTTTACACATTTACACAGCATCATTAAAAAACCATGCTGCCGCAGGCAAGCGCCTTGACTGACCGGAGGGAGTAGCGCACCAATTCGGCAAGTTCCCGATTTTTATCGGGATTTTGCCACCAATTAGAGTGAAAGCGGATAAAATGAAACAGTTTGCTTTTCAGGCAAGCGTTTTATTTTATTGACTTGAACGTGTGTGTTGGCGTGCGTTTGGAGGAGCGGCTATTTTACATAATGTGGTTATAGGACACGCGCAGGAACGAGCATGTACTATAACATCACGTTATGTAACTTAGCTTGGGGTTGTTTTTTTGGCGTGTCTTTTTGTTCAAGCGGGGCGCAGCTCTTTGGTTTTGGCTTTTTTATTTCAAAAAAACAAAAGCAATGTGCTGCTGTGTGATCGGTACAAAAAGCATGACAAAAAAACAACAGAAGGGTGGGAAGCGTGGAAGGGAGTTTTCTTTTTCATTTGAAAGAAAAAGTTCATTGTATCGGATGAAGCATTTCTAATTGTTCTTGTAAACTTTCTAATTTATCCATTCTATATCGCTCGGTACTGCTCACGTATCTATGACCTGCCATATATTGCACCTGCCTTGTATTGTGGGACTTATATAAATGCGCTATTACACTTGCACGAATTTGTTTTAAGTCTTTTATTTTTGGATTCATTGCTTTTATTATGCGAAACATTTTTGTAAAACTGTTGCTTAGTTTTATGCCTGATCCTGCACTAAAAAATAATTTATCAGTAGTACGGTCATTCATTAAAACCAATGCCGGTCTTACTTGCAATAGATAGTTTTGTAATTGTACTATTTGATGCGATTCTAATTTTAATATTCTGTCATTGCTCCGGCTGGTACTTGGAATATAGATTTTACCTTCTTCTAATTTCAGGTCCTTTATTTCCATTGCTTGTAATTCTGAGGTGTTTACTCCCTGATATACCATTAATCCGATTACTGATTTATTTCTTTTTCCGGTTATTCCCCTTGCAGGATAAGTATTGTAAAGTTTTTCCAATTCTTCGTATTTGATAATATCATAAGGCACTTTATAACTTTGGTTTCGGATTCTTAATTCTGATGTCGGATTTTCTTCTCTCCTTTTAATCTCTATCAAATAATTAAAAAACACCCTTAAAGTTGTTATTTTTTGATTTACCGTGCATTTTGCATTCCCCTTGGCTGTGCAATATGCTATAAAGTCTAAAAGTTCCTTATACGTTGTTTTTTCGGATTGTATGTTTTCGATCTCGCACCAGTTTATAAAATTCCCTGTTTCTCCGACGATTCCTCTCACCGTATTCATTCGGTAACGCTTATTTAACCATACCTCAAAATCCTTTAATAATAATGTTTCCATGTGTTTTCATTTTATTGTTCGTTAATAATATGGGTATATAATTGGGTGCTGTCTAAACATCTATGTCCTAAAAAGAGTGCAATATTCTCTAGTTCCATTCCGCTTTGTAAAAGGTGTGTAGCGATAGAGTGCCGTAGCGTATGTACGCCTATATCTTTTGTTATTCCCGCTATTTTACCAAGTTCTTGCAAGCGTTGGTAAAACCGTCCCTTACTTATCCGAGCTCCCAATTCATTCACAAAAAGGCTTTGTTCCATGCTTTTTTCTCCCATCAATAAAGGGCGGGCATTGTAAATATATTGTTCAATATGTTTTAAATTAATCGTTGTTATTGGCGTATAGCGCTCATAGTTATTTTTGCTTTTGCGTATATAAACCATTTTGCGTTCTATTAACACATCGCTAACATCTAATTGTATCCCTTCTGATTTTCTTAATCCGCATCCGTAATAAACTGCAAGCATTGCCCTATCCCTTATTCCAAAGGGCGTTTCATCCGTTGCCTTGTAGAGTGCTTTTATTTCTTCAGTACTTAATATCAATCGTTGTTTTATAATATCATCTTCCAATCGTATTGCATTGATTGGTATTGCAAGGTCATACACCTTTTTTAGATACTCGTTGAACTTTTTTATTGTTTCTATGTATCTATTGATATGTCCGGCACTGATGCCGCCTTCTCTTCGTTTATTGGCTCTTGTTTTATTATAATTAATAAAACTTTCCGTATGCTCCGCTGTAATGTTTTGCAGTTGGGTGATCTCGTTTTGTTCCAGCCAACTGAAAAACTCCTGTAATATTCTTGGTGTACCGTAAACCGTTGCATCGCTGTAGCCTAATACTTTTAACCATTCTGTAAAGCTTCGTAAATAATAGTTGTAGTTTTTTGTTGTCATGGGTTATTTTATTTGGTGATTTATTTTAAGGGGTACCTCCCTTTTAATTTATTTTGTCCTACTGGCTTCAAATCCTTTACTACTTTATGTTTTAGTAGGACATTTACCGTTTGTCCTACTGTGTCCTACTGACCTACTCACTCTTTTTTGTCCTTATTTTGTTCTTCGTATTTCTTCCATATTTTTTGCATCACTATTTCAATGTGTTTATCTATGCTACTTTGTAGGTTATTATTAGTGGCTGACCCTACTAGTTCATACTCATACCCCTTTTTATATTTGTTGCCTCCCGTTATTTTTACATAGCCAAATTCATGAAGTTCATAAATATATCTTCGTAACGTTCTTGGGTGTAAACTCAATACCTGCCGTATTTCCATGGCATAAAAACTTTGTTTCTTTTGCTTTGTCAGTAAAGCTTTTACGCTTTCTAAAAAGTCCCGTACTGCTGCACTTAATTCATCGCTTTTCCGGAATAAACTTTCTTTTAATAATCTAAACCCCCATTCTATATGCGTTGGATGGGTTTCTAAACATCCATCCTTAACTGTGCATTGGCATTGATGATACAGCGTAATTGCTTCTATAAAACTTAATAATATCCCTATGCTTCTTCTTGGTTTTAAAACACTTTCCGGAAGATCTATCAAGGTGGCAAAAGGATTAATTACTTTTTTAGGTTGTAACATACTTTGCATATTCTTTAATATCTCACGCTTTGCCTGTTCGCTTTGTCTATCAATACTTCCTGAACGTAATTGCTTTTGGTAATCCATTACATTTTTATCCTGGGCTTTGCTGTTATCCAAATAAATTAATATGCAGCGGTTGGCATTGTCTTCATATATTTTTTCTTTGGTGGTACAGCCTAAAAAGGTTGCCGGACCTTCAACCCGGTATTGTACCGTTTGCATATTTCCTTTGGCATCTTTATGTACTGTTGTTTTGGTGATGTACTTTTTAGTGATAAGCTCACGCATGGGATATTCTACATTTTGAGCCCCTTCCATGTCTTCTATGATGATTGCTTTTCCTTTCAATCCATCTTTCCAATAAAAAAAACTGTTATCCGTAAACTGAGTATTTTCTATGATGTCCTCAGGCGGAAAACATTTTACCACTCGTTCCAATAAATAACTTTTTCCGTTACCGCTTGGACTTAAACAAATAACACTCACTGGATCTTCATATAATCTACTGGTCATGGCTACATTTAATATCATGGCGTTTTCTGCTTCGCCTACAATACCTGTCCTTAACAGCATTTCCATTGTCCACTCCATCAGGTTTTTACGTTGTAAGTTACTTACTGCTGTTGCTTTTTCTACTTGTGTCAGTTCTCTTTTTACGGCTTTGGTTACTTTTTTATTTTCTATTTGTAATAATCGCCACGCTTCTATTGCCTCTGTCATTTCAGCAATTACACCACTTATTAAGGTTGTTCCGTGATCTAATTTTTCTGCTGCTTTACGTATAAATTTATCTACTATATCATCCTGGTATAAATCTATATTTTGCCGGATGCTTTGCTGTGCATTAATATGTGGGTTTCTTCTTAAATATATCGTTACTCTCAATCTGTCTAAATTCTGCAAACTGATTCCACCCAAGAGTGTAATTAATAACTCATCGGTGTTATAGCTTACTTGTTCCGGATTGTTTGTATTTAGTTTTGTAGCACTTAATTTTATTGCTGGTTCAGGTGTTTTGTTTTCTTTTTCATTTGAAAATAAAAACTGTCTTTCATTTATTAAGTGCGTAAATATTTCTTCGTTATGCGCCTGTAGGGTTTCGTTTACATCTTTGCAGGGTAATTCTATTTTACTGATTTTTAACTGCTCATTTTCAACCCTTAATTCATTAGCGTACTTTGTTACTGCCATGTTTCCGGCATCATCAGTATCAAAAGCGAAAACTATTTCCTGTAAATTATTTAAAGTACTGATCGCTAATTTTATTTCGTCATTTAAACCATTCGTTCCGTATGCACTGATAATACTGTATTTTTCATTAATGGATTGTATTTGTATTAATGTTGCTGCATCTATAATGCTTTCGGTAATAATTAATTTTGAAGTATTCTCTGATGGATAGCATGGATAAATTCCTTTCCGGCTGGTTTGGTAAAAATGTTTTTGGTCGGTATTATTGTAAATACTTCTACCGTATAAAGAAGTAATTGTATTATTTATATCTCTCAATGCAAAAACAATACAGTTCTTTAAGTCCTTATAATTACTGGCATTATAACCAATTTCTAATTTATTGTTGTCTAAATTTCTACTTTGCAAATACTCTTTTGCTTGTGGACTTTTGCTAAGGTTATTTTGTAGCTGTTTAAAAATTTCGTTTAAATTATTTTCTTCTTTAGGAGCAGTCTGCATTGTTTTTATTGGAATTATCGTTTGTGGAATTATCATGCTTGTTGCTTTTTTTAAAGCTTCGTGCTTAGTCAAAATTTCTTTGTGCATTATAAAATCTATCGCATCTATGGCTTTGCCATGTAATTTGCAATTGCTACTGAAGCAATACACTGTGTTTGTTTTCCGATATACTTGCATGCTTGGATTAGTATCCTCATGAAATGGACAGGGTAAACGGTGGTTCTTGTCCGATTTTAAGCCGTAATGAGCCAATACTGCACTAATAGGTAGGTTTTCTTTGATTTTGGTTATTTCCATGCTGTTGATAAATATTAATTGTGCGTTTACGCTACAAACTTACCACATCAACTTTATTATACAATAGCTAAACTTTCAAAGTTATTCACATACGCATCACTAATTATTGCTTTTATGTGCGTATTCTGTATCTTTGTGCTGTTAATAAGTATTTTTACTTTAACCTATGTAACCATGAAAAAGCAACAAAAAGAAACATTAGCGACCCGTTTGAAGGATGCTAGGACGAATAAAAGTATCTCACAACAGGATCTTGCGAAGCTTGCTAAAGTGCATTATACAAATATTGGGCGTTATGAGCGTGGAGACGCTTCCCCTTCTGCTGATGTGCTTAACCGTATCGCCAGCGCTTTAGAGGTGAATTCCGATTTCTTAATGAATGGAACACTAGAAAATAAAGCTACTGATTCATTGAAAGATGAACGCCTATTGATTCAATTTAAAAAAATTGAACAATTGCCTGAAGGAAAGAAAAATTTACTCATTGAATTTTTGGATGGATTTATTTTTAAAAGTTCTGTGCATCAGCAATTGACCGTTTAACTTCTATTTTATAACCTTTTTTAAAAGATATTCCAATGTCCACTACTGCACATTTAAACATACCGCTCTCGTTCAATCAAATCATTGATTTGATTAAACAGCTTCCAAAAACACAACAAAAAAAATTGGTATCCTTAATTCAGGATCAGGATGAGTTTGTATTATCCACTAGTCAAATTGCTTTGCTTGATAAAAGAAGTAAAACGCCTGTAGAAAACTGTATTTCCGCCAACGAGTCTGTTAAATTATTGAAGAAAAAGTATGACTTATAAAGTGGTGGTAGAACCCGGCGCTCAAGCCGATATTGATAAAGCTTTTGAGTATTACAACTCCGTAACTGATAACGACAAAGTGCTTATTAATTTTTGGAATAATATTGAACAAGCTTACAGCGCTTTAAAAATAAACCCTTTTTACCAAGTACGCAGCAAACATTATAGAGCTTTACCGCTTAAAAATTTTCCTTACCTCATGTTTTTTGAAGTACTTGAAAAACAACGAATCGTTAAAGTCCTTGCTCTCTTTAATACCCCGCAGAATCATAAAAAATATCCCTAAAATAAAAAACACTTTACCGTTTTAGTAAAGTGTTTTTTATTTTGTTTCTTTTCTCACGCAGTGTAACTGAAAGCCAGCTGGGGGGCGTATTACTTACCTATTTTGCTCGTAGGTAATCATCTATTAACCATTGATCTTTATTTTTGATAAAAATCCAAATTGATGGAGATTTGTGTTTAACCTCAGAATAAACCAAAAGTTTAACCATTTCTGATGAAATACATTGTGTTTTAAAATCCGATTTCCTCAAATTCTCACACTGTAATCCTACTTTTTGAAAGCAAACAGAATCATCGATTGAAAACATGCAAAGTTTTTTTATCCCATTTTCGGTAAACAAAGCTTTCATCTGATCATAATTTTTTGAGCAAACACTATTTGTAAATTTCTCCCAAACGGAAATTACATTTTCTTCTTTTGTTATTTGTGCTCGTGTGTAAAAAAACATAGTTAAAAACACAAGAATAAGCATAGATTTAATTTTCATTCTACTTTTCCAATTTTATCTTGATTTAATTTCCCTTCTCCATAATTTGCCTGCATTGCTTCTATTTGAGTCTTATTAACTTCTGTAGATGTTTTGTCATTCATAAACGGGTTCCCCCCTGAGACCATCTCATTATTAATATTATTTTCAACACAAGGCATACACGGTGGCATATATTGTCCTTGTATAACCTGTTCCCAATCAAGATGTTCAAGAATATCCATGTGTGCTAATCCTGCAGTATGACCTAATTCATGTGGTACAGTATTATTGTCATTGCCATTAATCATATTAGGTACCATATCAGCATTAATATAAACCTGATTACCATAAAACGGACCATAACCATAATCGCCGCCTATAATTGGATGACTATTATCTAAAACCTCTATCAAATGTTCGTTTGTTGCCCTATCTGCTTTATTGCCAATCACTCTCACATTGGCTATTGCTTCGACCGTTGTTATTGTTCCATCATCATTTTTATAAGTCATACTATAAGAAGTCTGAACTTGATTTTTCACAGCATTAGCAAGCCCTTGCATATCTAATGAAGTTGTCGCACTCGAATTTAAAACAACAGCATCTAAAACAATTTTAATGATGGTATTTCCTTTATCATCTTTAAACGAACTGACAGTCCAATCCCTACCGTCTATTTCTCTATTTAAAATGGGGTTGTTCGCAACAAACGCATAAGGACTAATCCAAGGATATTTTGCCTGAAGCTTATCTGGACTCGGAACCCTTCCAAGACGAGGATCATACATTATCCTATCACCCAAGTCAATACTATTTCCGTTCCCTTTTATTTCATCATCCTTTTCAAAACCCATCATACCATAACGATATTGATTTGCATTGAAGTTCCTTCCAGGCATCACCGCCCCGAATGCGTTTAAGTTAGTGCCGATTTTTGGTCGGAATACCCTATTTTCATAGCCCCTAAACAAAAAAAATCAAAGAACGTTCTAATGCACTTCGGTAAAAATAGAAAAAAATTTAATCCCAAAGCCTCCCTTTCCTTCCCTTCTGTTTTATTTATTGTCATAGTTTTTGTATCGCCCCACTTTTAGCACATTGCAATCCTCATTACACTGCGTTCCATTGCGGTTGCCAATAAGCTAAAGCAAGCACACCAAACAAAAAACAATGCCAATAAATAAAACCCAAAGCTATATTAACATAATGTGATCTTATAAAACTCCAAAAAGTCTTATAAGCACATTATGCTAAATAGCCGCTCGCTGACACACGTAAGCGGTATGCTCCGCATGAATTTGCGCTACTCACTACGTTCAGGCAAGGCGCAAGCCTGCGGCAGCATGGTTTTGTTTTTTTATTGGAGCTCAATCACCGCTCCAAACCTTGCTATGCTCATTTTTATTGATAGATGCCTATGAAGTTTTTATTATAAATGAAGTTTTCAGCATTGGCATCTATCAATAAAAATCGAGCGATGTACTTTGGGGTTAGAGCTTGATATTATTGATAAAGTTTTTTCTACTTTATCAATAATATCCAAGCATTCGGGGTTTGGGGTGGAAGACCCCAATAATATAAAATTCCTTACGCCGTGGCGTTTCGCGAAGAGTAACGGAGCAAACAAGATAAATCCGCTTCCCTTGTGTGTCAGCGTGTGTATGGAGTGTGGCTATTTTGCATAATACCCATTATAAGAAAGCTTTGGTTCTTGCGCTGCTGGTGGTGTGGCTGTTTTATAATGTGTATTATGTAAACATAGCTTGGGGTTGTTTTTATGGCGTGTCTTTTTGTTTTAGCGGGGCGCAGCTCTTTGATTTTGGCTTTTTTATTTCAAAAAAACAAAAGCAATGTGCTGCTGTGTGATGGGTACATAAAAGCATGACATAAAAAACAACAGAAGCGAAGGGTGCGGAACAGCTTGCAAATATGTGTGAGCAATGGGATTTGCAAGCTGTGAGACGTGGGATTTATTTCTTTTCTACATAATAGCGTACGCCCCTTCCTGCACCAGATTTTAATAATAATCCTTCATTTACTAAATAGGCAAGGTCTTTCTTTATTGTATTTCGTGAGGAATCGGAAAGATGGCTTTCTATTTCATTTATTTGCGCTGTTGCTTGCTTCTTCACGTAAGCAATTATTTTCTGTTGTCTTTCATTTATGCCAACTTTCAACTTACTATATCTGTCGTACTTGGCTTCTAATCGCTTGGTAAGTTCTATCAGGCTTTCTAAAAAAAACAACACCCATTTTTCTATACGTTCCTCTTTTTTATAACGGTTCTTTTGCCCGTCCATCAATGCCCTGTAATAATCGTCTTTCCTGCTTTCTATAACATGTTCAAAAGATACGTATTGAATAAACTGATAATCCAATTTCATTAAAAGCAGTGTGGTTAATAATCTCGACAGCCTGCCGTTACCGTCCTGATAGGGATGTATAGATAAAAACTCATAAACAAACGTAGCAATTATCAATAAAGGATGTAAATCGTTTTCTTTTAACCGTTCGCCTGTCCATAAAAGCAAAGCTTCCATTTCGCTTGCTGTTAAATGGGGTTCTGTTGTTCTAAAAATGGTTCGTTGTGTTCCGTCCGGATAATTGGCTACTACCTGATTGGATAAATTTTTATACTTCCCTTTATGCGTTTGGTCTTTATGGCTATGCTTTAATAATATTCCGTGCATTTGGTGGACATATCTTTCTTCAAGCATTATGTCTTCGTAATTATCCAGTATAATTTGCAATGCTTCGTAATAGCCGATAACTTCCTGCTGGTCTCTTGTTGTGAGCTTGGTTATTTTTACCGACCTCAATAATTTTTCTACTTCTGCATCGGTTAATGTTGCCCCTTCTATCCGTGTGGATGAACCTATACTTTCTATCGTAGCTATTTTTCTAAGCTCTTTCAGGTATCCGCTTTTATTTTGTTCTAATATTTTCCATGAACCTTTAAACATGTCTATGGTACTTAAAAGCTGATTAATACGCTGATGTACTGAACTTTCAAAGTCCAATTTTTGGTTCATTTTTTCGGGTATATCCATTTCGTATCCAATTTTATCCAATTACAAATATAGTAAAAGGTGGTCGCAAAATTCGACCACCTGCATTTTTATCCTATTGGATGATACTTTTTTATATCGTCCTGTAATTCTTCAATATTATTTAATTGGTAAACTTCTGTACTGCTTACATAGCGGTGTCCTGCCATGTACTGCACTTTCCGAAGGTTATGTACTTTCAACCAGTTGCTTATTACCGATGTTCGTATTTGTTTGCTGTCTTTTATTTTAGGATGCTTGGCTTGTATGGATTTTAAAAGCTTTTGCATGATATTATTAAAATTTAAAGATGTGCCTACACTTATAAAAACTTTGTTGCTTTGCTTTTTTGTTGCTTCTAAAATCTGTTTTCGGATTACGTTTACATAATCCATTAGATCATATACCTGATGCGCTTCTAATTTTAAGATTCTGCCTTCGGTTCTTCTGCTTCCCTGTATATTTATTTTGCCTTCTCGTAACTGTAAGTCCTGTAATTCAAGCTTTGCAAGCTCTTCCGTTCTTATGCCTTGATAAATAATTAATCCTAAAATAATCTTATTCCTTTTCCTTGCTAAATCGTTCTTTTGCTGTGGTGGTACTTTTTTTCCTTGTTCGTATTTTCTTGTTTCTGTATTAAAACTTTTATAGATCGTTTCTAATTCTTCAGTACTAAATACTTCCTGCAATGCTTTTCGTCTAACGCCCTTTATTACCACATTTGAAACAGGATTTTCCATTACCTGCTCATCTTGCTGCAAACAGTTATAAAAATGCTTTAAAACGTTTGTAATGATTTGCAATGTCCGCTGCGCATTTCTTTTACCCTTGCAATAATTGATATACGCCAGTATATCGTTATAACTTACATTTTCTATTCCTATATTTTGCTCCTCCAGCCAATTGATAAAACGTTCTGCTGTTTTGGTAAAACCTTTTGCCGTTCCACTTGTATGACCTTTAATTATCAGCCATTCGTTAAACTTGCTCAAAAGCCCCTCTCCATCTCTCCCCAAAGGGGAGAGGGTTTGATTATTCGCTGACAAGGATGTTTTTTCCGGATAATTCATTTTCATGCTCCACTAAATGGGTGTATATCTGTGTACTTTCTAAACTGCTATGCCCTAAAAATTTGGCGATGGCTTCTAGCTTCATTCCGTTTTGTAACAGGTGCGTGGCTATTGAGTGGCGCAACGTATGTAATCCAATTTCTTTTTGTTGTAATTCGGTATTATCAACTCTTTGCACTAATAATTTTACCCGTAACAACATACTTTGTCCGTTTATCCGTTTGCCTCGCTGACTGATAAAAAACGCTTCTTCTTTTTCATTCCTTAAAAATCGGGGGCGACTTTCGTATAAATAATTTTGTAAATGTGTTAAACCTGTTGTATTTATTGGAACTATACGTTCTTTATAATTCTTCCCTTTTCTTACGTGTATGTATTGTTTGTCGCTGTATATATCATTTATGTCCAAGTGTACCGCTTCGTTTCTTCTTAATCCGCATCCGTAAAAAATGGTCAACATTGCTTTATCTCTCAATGCTAATGCTTCGTACATCCAATGCGCTATGCGTAGCGTATCTGTTGGATAAAGATTGGTTGATTTATAAAGTTGTTGTACTTCTTCTTGGGTAAGGATGTCTTTTATTTGATGGTCGTTTTCTTCGGTTGGCAGGTAAAGCTTTGGCAGTTGTAACCTTCCGCTTTGGCGTAAATAATCACTAAACTTTTGGATTGCCTGTAAATGTTTGTTTAAATAACTGTTGCTTAACCCTCCACCACGCCTTGTATTGCTCCGTTGTTTCAGCTCCCTGTAATATTTTTTGATCGCTTTATTTTCTATTTGATGGATGTGTGTTTTGCCTCGTTGCTCCAAATAGTTTAAAAATTCTCTTATATAATTTGGCATACTGTAAACGGTTACTTCTGCGTAACCCAACACATCTAGCCATTCTTTAAAACTTTGGATTATGTATTTATAATGCGGACTTTGTAGGGGTAACTTTTTCATTTTTGTATTTCATTTGTTAATTCCGTTGTTTGAGGGATAATAAAATTTAAGTCGGCGGTATCTTTTCCGTTTTTACTGAGCCGTTGTTTCTTTCCTTTACTATTACTGGCTTTTGTCGGCTCATTTTCTGTACTGAGCCGATTTGAGCCAGTGAGCTGTTTTTTGTTTCCTTCTTGTTGTTTTATTTTTTCAAGTACTTCGTCTAATACATTGCTGATGCGTTTTTTTAATGCTTCGTATTCTTCGGTGCTGGTTACTTCGTACCAATATGTTTTTGTTTTTTTATCCTGATTTATTTTTATTAATCCGGCATTGTTTAATTCAAAGTGATAGCGTTTTATGGTGCTGTGGGATATGCGGAACGCCTGCCCCATTAGTCTGTTGGTAAATGTGCTTTGCTCGTTTTCTATGATGTATTGTTTTAATTGCTCAAAATAATTCCGGCAAGCTCCACTTAACTCGTCCGATTTCCGTAATAATATTTCTTTCATCAGTTTATTGGCTTCTGCAATATCTTCTATCGTAGTTTCTATATAAATTTCTCCGGTTGTTTCGCCTGCTTGCTGTTCTCTTTGGTGCTGATGGTAAAAGGTAACCGCTTCAATAAAATCAATGTAATGTTTGTTTGTCCTTCTTGGTTTAAACACCTCCTTTGGTAGCTCTAATTGCGGTGCGTAGGGATTTACTATTTTTATATTTTGCAAGATCCGTTGGGTGTTTTTTAATAATTTCCGGATATTATTTTGTTCATCTATATTTATTTTTCCGGCACTTATGGCGCGTTGGTACTCCATTATTTTTTTGTCCTGTTCTAAACTTTCATTCAGGTAAATTAAAAAACTTCGGTTGGCGTTGTCCTCGTAAATCCGTTCCCGTGTGGTACATCCTGCAACGCTTACAGGCCCTTCAACTGTTAGCGTGATTGTTTTGGTGATACCTCTTGTATCTTTAAAGGTGACCGTTTTACTTATCCGTTTTTTACTTTGTAACTCCCGTAATGGAAAAAGTACATTCATGGCGCCTTCTAAATCTTCTATCAATATGAGTTTGTGGGAAAGTTCTCTTTGTCCGAAGTAATAAAATGCGTTTTCGGATAGGGAGGTAATTTCTAATTTATCTTCATCGGGGATTAATTCGCTTACTGTTTCCTGTAAATGTGTTTTCCCTGTTCCGCTGCTGCCAAGGCTTACAATGTGTAAAGGATGATTTAATTTTCTGCTTGTAAATATGATGTACATTAATATTCTGTTGTATTCTTCGCCAATCACTCCACTTTTTCCGATGGCTTCGCCTGTACGTTGCATTAAATTGGCTTGTTGTAAAAATGCTGTCGCTTCTTCTGTTTCTTCGGCTGTGAGTAATTTTTTAAATGCGGTTGTTTTATTTGCACAGGCTTCTATTTGTTGTAATCGGTAAATTTCTAATTGGTTGGTGATGTCGGCGATTGCTTTGGCGATTGCTGAACTACCCACTTCCAAGCGTTCGGCTGTTCTTCTGATTAATTTCTCCGCTTGTGTATCGTTATATAGATCTAAATTTTGTCGTAATGCTAAATCCGCTATATCCGGATTATTTAAGTAGTGTTTAAATTTCCGGTCGATCACTTCTATTTTTAATGTTACCCGTAATCTGTCCACTCCTTCTAACTTAATACCGCCAAGGATTGTAAACAATAGTTCCTCTGTTTGGTAGGTGATTGCTTCGGGGTTAATGGCGTTAATTTTCGGCTTTTGTTCCATTGTGTAAATTATTATTTGTGTTTTATTACAACAAAACAAAATTAAACACAATTGTATTATAATACAAATATATTTATTGACATTTGTTTCAAATAGTCTTATTAGCTAATTTTGTTGTAAAAAAACGCCACAAATGAACATCGGGGACAATATAAAACGGGTAAGACTTGCTAAAAACCTTTCACAGAAGGAAGTTATAACTACTGCTAAATTAGATGCCGCACAATATTCAAGAATTGAAAACGGGAAAACGGATCCTTCTGTTAACACCCTTGAACGTATTGCTAAAGCCCTTGGCGTGTCATTAGCGGATTTGTTCGCTTCTACGGATGAGCTTAAAGAAATTAATTCTTTTGATAAATCTATTATGGAAAAAGTGTCGTTAATGGAATCTTTAACAAAAGATGAAAAGCATACCATCTATACCATGCTGGACGCCTTTGTGGGTAAGAAAAAATTAAAAGATGCGCTAAAAAATGTGCTACACGATGTAAAATAAAAAAACACCGCTATTAATAACGGTGTTTTTTAACAAACTTTATTGTGGTAAGTCTAACTTACAAATAATTCTGAACCTAAGCCCCTACACACTTTTACCCTCCCGTCAGCTTAGCTCCTACGATTTACTGCCACCTATAGTGCCTACGGGGATAGCGACCAAAAAGCGAAGAATAAAATTAATGATCAGGAACTTTTAACGATGTTTACGCGCGTGCAATCCTTGCGTAAGGATGATATCCATTGCGTTAAATCGCTCTTGAGCGCTTTTATTCTTAAAACTGATCTGCAACAAAAACTTACTTCTTAATAATTTTTGTAAACAAAAAACGCCAAGCTGTTAGCCTGGCGTTTGTGTTTTGTGGAGAGATTTTTTATTTATGTCCGTTAGATAAGACTTGCAATTCTTTCCAAGTATTGTTTTCTTTATGATAAATAATTTTCCTTGAATAACCACATGTAGGACCACATATGTATTTTTTAACAATAAATACATCGTTTTTATTGTTAGAAAATAATGGTAAAGAATAACAATAAAACCCAGAACCATAACTTGCTCTAAAATTATCCCAACTCTTGTTAAAGAGTTCGTCTTCCAGCACTTTGCTTGATAGTATTATTGCTTTTTTATCAATAATATCATTCCAAACTTTATTATTACTTTTTGTAACCTGACATTTAATAAAGTCAAAATCTTCTTTGGTAAATACATTTGTATTTATACCACAGTTTGAAGAATCTATATAGATGTAATCTTTAATGTCTAAAATAGAATCAAGTAATAACCCCTTTGAAACAAGATTGTCTTTATTATAAAGTTCAATTATAAAATCCTTTGTTGCATTGCTGTTAAGACAAGGCTTGCTTTGTGCCTTACAACCAACTTGGCTAATTAAACATATATATATTAGGATTCTTTTCATATTATATTTTTTAAAACCCTGCATCTGCTCCTTTTGAAGCAGGTGTACCGGATCCATGGTTGTCTCCTTCTCTTGCTGGCATTCCTACAATTTTTCTAACGAAGTTTTCAAAACCAATAGTTTTTCTATCGTTATCATCCCCATCTCTTCCTTTAGAGAATTGTAATGCATGCCCAAGCCCATGTAAAAATGAGACTTTAGGAGCCTTATCCTTCTCAATAGCTGCCTTATCTGTTTTCGATAAATCTTTTGTTTGGTCTTTTCCTTCTTTAGTTAAATCATCGAAAACAACACCCTCTTGGCTTTTTTCATTTGGATTAACAAATAGATCAACTACATTTGGAGCAGTTTTAATTGTTAATTCCGGCTCAAATTTACCTAATTTAGTCTTTCCACCATCTCCTGTATTTATACCTTTATCCGTATTGTGCACATATACTTTAATTTTAGTATTACTTACAATATTCTCATTAAACTCTTTTATGAACATCTGTTGGTCAAGAGTAAAATTAGCAGGATTATAATTGCCGTTAAATTCAAGTTTATCATTATTAAATGCAAAAACAGTTTGTGCATCTCCGAGAACTAACTGAAGTGAGGATTGAACAGTTTGCCTATCAGCAGCATTAGCTCCATATAAATCTTTACCATCAGGATCCATCCAATAAATCGGATTATTATTTGCATAAGCATACGGACTGATACCCGGGTATTTAGTTGCATGCCTATCAGGTTTCGGTGTTCTTCCTAATCTTGTGTCAAGATGCCTGTCGCCCATATCAATCATATTTCCTGTCCCTTTTATTTCATTATCCTGTTCATGTGACCCAAAACCATAACGATATTGATTAGCATTGAAGTTTCTGCCTGGCATAATTGACCCAAATGCGTAATAATCAGTAGCACTTAAAATATCTGCTTTGTAAGCTGTTATGGTTGCTTTGGGTGTTACGGTTATGTCTTCCACCAATAGGTTATCTATGTAAAAAAACCTATTACTTACAAGGCTTTCAAAATAAATACGTGAACTATTGCTGGTTGCCGTAAATGTGTAGCTGTAAGTACCATTGGTGGTAAAGGAATGAGAAGTTCCATACACTGCGCTTGGCACATCATACACATATCCTATAACGGTAGAACTGCCCGCTAAATCAATATCTACAGTAACTTTATATGTATCACCTGCAATAGTAGTTAATGGCAAATAAA
>CANFLQ010000057.1 GCA_947447995.1 Bacteroidota bacterium
GTGGAGAATACCGGATTCGAACCGGTCGCCTCTTCACTGCCAGCGAAGCGCTCTAGCCAAATGAGCTAATTCCCCTGTTTTTTTTAATTTATAAATATCAATTTAAAAGCGCTATAACCATCCAAAAGCTATCGGGAGTGCTAATTAGCATATTAATGGCTGCAAATGTAATTAAATAATATATCTTTTATCATAGTATTTATCGGAAACTTGAGCCACCTTAAAATTTCGCCATTGTTATAAACTAAATAAACTTGGCTTCAAATTTTATTTATTGTAAAGTTGGGTTTTAAAATTTCAGGTTGTAATACGTCCGATAAGTTTGGGTAAATAATAATTAAGGTACAACTTAATTACTATTTGTAATACTATTAGTAAGTAACTTAATTATATTTTATTTTTAAACCAGAATGCTAGTAGTTAGTTACTTGTTTTAATTCCCCGAATCGGTTACTTTTCCGTTTTCACATTTAATGGTGCGTGATGGAAATTTATCAAACATCATTATGTCGTGCGTTGCAATAAATACAGCTCTTCCGCTTTTACTAATCTCTAATAACACATTCATTATACCTTCTGATGTTTCAGGGTCAAGGTTTCCTGTTGGTTCATCCGCCAGTATTAATTCGGGGTCGTTAAGCAACGCACGAGCAATGGAAATACGTTGTTGCTCACCTCCCGAAAGTTCGTGCGGCATTTTAAATCCTTTGGTTCCCAAATGTACTTTTTCCAACACTTCTTGAATGCGTTGTTGCATTTTTTGTTTGTCGCTCCAGCCAGTTGCTTTAAGCACAAACATCAAATTGTCATTTACAGATCTATCGGTAAGTAATTGAAAATCCTGAAAAACAATTCCTAATTTTCGTCTTAGAAAGGGTATTTCTTTTTGTTTAATGGTGGCTAAATTAAATCCAGCAACACTTGCATCTCCTTGTTTTAAAGGTAATTCGGCATACAAGGTTTTTAACAAACTACTTTTTCCGCTACCTGTTTTACCTAATAAATAAACAAATTCGCCTTTAGCTATATTTAGGCACACATCGTTTAATACCAGGTTGTGCGATTGAAATATATTTACTTTGTTTAAGGAAATGCTGCTGTTAGTATCCATTTTTGATTATTTATTTCAAGCCCCACCCAATCTCCCCAAAGGGGAGGAGCCAATATAAGTTCTAAACTTAGAGCATTTTAAAGTATTGCAACTCCTCCCCTTTGGGGAGGTTGGGTGGGGCTAAATTAGCGCATAACTATTTTTATAGTTGTTCTGTTATCGCAATACTTTCAACATTGCTGCGTTAATAACTTCCAAATATCAAATTAATAATTGCTAATATCCTGATTAATTTTACATCATCCATACTTTGCATTGCCTGATGAAGAAGATAAAAATAACTGCTTTTGTATTCGCTTTTTTAATTTTGATAGCAAAAACAAATTTTGTTTATGCTCAAAAGTCTGTTATATATCTTCATTCCGACGCTGACTTTAAAACAGGCATTGAATTATTTCAAAAAGAAAAATTTGGCGCTGCTCAAAAAAGTTTTTCTAAAATCATTGAATCTAATCGCTCTTCCAATTCTCTTTTACGTATCGATGCCGAATATTACAGTGCTATTTGCGCCATCGAATTGTTTAATAGAGATGGGGAATTATTGTTGAAAAATTTTGTTAAAGATCATCCCGAAAGTTCGAAAGTAAAATCAGTTTATTATTTTTTGGGTGGATATAATTTTAGAAAGGGGAAATATAAAGATGCTTTGGATTGGTATGATAAAGTGGATATTTACGATTTAACAGCAGAAGAATTATCGGAGTTTTATTTTAAAAGAGGTTATAGCTATTTCTCTACTGATAATTATAATCTTGCTAAAAAAGACCTTTATGAAATTAAGGACGTAGACGGCAAATATGCAGCTCCCGCAAAATATTATTTTGCACACATTGCCTATCACGAAAAAAATTATGAAACAGCTTTGAAGGATTTTTTGAAGTTGCAAAAAAATGAAACCTTTGGCACTGTGGTTCCATACTACATTGCGCAATTGTATTATTTACAAAAAAGATACGATCAGGTAATTGCGTATGCTCCAGGATTATTGGATACAATAAATATGAAACGAGCTCCCGAAATTGCTCATGTTTTGGGCGATGCGTATTATCAAACAGCGCAGTACAAAGAAGCAATTCCGTTTTTAAAACGTTATGAAAAAGCTGCAGGTCATTTATCACGTGAGGATAATTATCAAATGGGATTTGCATATTATAAAGTTAAGAACTACGAAAAAGCGCTCGACTATTTTATACATGTTACCGAAATAAATGAAGATTCTCTGTTGCAAAATTCCTTTTATCATATTGGAGATTGTTATCTTCAATTGGGTTATAAACAAAGGGCTATCAATGCTTTTGCTCAGGCAGCAAAATTAAATTTCGACAAGGTAATTCAGGAAGATGCTTTATACTCTTATGGTAAATTGTGTTACGAACTGGCATATAATCCTTTCAATGAAACGATAAAAGCATTACAGACGTACATTACTAATTATCCTAATTCTGCACGTTTGGATGAAATGTATGCGTACTTGGTTAATGTATTTACTACTTCAAAAAATTATAAGGACGCACTGGTAGCCATTGAAAATATTAAAGTATTAACCCCCGAATTAAAATATGCCTATCAGAAAGTAGCGTATTATAGAGGTGTTGAATTGTTCAATAGTGGCGACTATAACGAAGCTATAAAGTTATTTGATAAAGCATTGGTTTATAAATTTGACAAATCAATTATTGCATCAAGCATCTATTGGAAATCCGAATCGTATTACAGAATTAAACAGTACGCAAAAGCTATTGAGTTTTATCAGGATTATATTGATGAACCTGGCGCAATTGGTAAATCAGAATGGTGTGAAGCCAATTACAATACAGGATATGCTTATTATAATTTAAAAGATTACACCAATAGTAATTTGTGGTTTAGGAAATTTGTAACTTTTAAACCACAGGCCGATCCTAAAAAAATTAATGATGCTTACAATCGTATTGGCGATGGATATTTTATGGCGCGCGATTTTGGAAATGCCGCTGAATATTATGAGCAATCTTTTAAAATGAAGCTAGTAGGCGCTGATTATGCCTTGTTTCAAAAGGCGTTGGCTTATGGTGTTCAGAAAAAATACAATCAAAAAATTTCTGATTTAACCCTATTTATTCATGATTATCCAAAGTCTTCATTCGTTCAAAAAGCAAAATTTGAATTGGCGCAAACTTATCTTTCCGATAATCAAACAGACTTAGCGCTGAGTCATTTTAAAAAATTTATTGATGAATATCCCAACAGTTTATATGTAAATACCTGTTTGAGTAAAATTGCATTGATTTATCGTAACAAGAAGGACGACAATCAGGCTTTGGCTTATTTTGATAAATTAATTAAAAGAGATCGTAAATCAAACGAAGCTACCGAAGCAATTAATGCAGTAAAATCGATATACCTTGAAAAAGGTAACGTGCAGGCAATGCAGGATTATTTAGCTACAGTTGGTGCTGCTATTCCGCAAGCTTCGCTCGATACAATGGCATACAGCATTGGTAAAAATCATTACATGGAGCAGGATTGTAAAAGTGTGATTGTTGATTTTGAAAAGTACATTCAAAAATTTCCTGACGGTATTTTTATTTCAGATGCTAATTTTTATAAAGCCGATTGTGATTTTTCTTCTGGTAATGTAGATTCGGCTTTGGTTGGATATATAAATGTGGTTAACAAACCGAAGAGCCAACATACCGAACAATCACTCTACTACGCATCTATTATTTTACATCAAAAACAAAAGTATGAGCAGGCAATAGTGTATTTTAAATTATTGGAACAACAGGCTGAAAATCCTAAGAATAATGCTACCGCTAAAGTTGGTTTAATGCGTTGTTATTTCCAATTAAAAAATTATGCAGATGCTATTGATTATGCAAACAAAGTAATTGCAATTGATAAAGTGAGTAATGAAATTACGTATGAAGCACATTTTGTTATTGCGCAATCACTTATGGCAACTGATAAAATGGACGATGCCTTGGCAGAGTTTCGCTCCGTTGCTAATTCAACTAAAAACGAATATGGTGCAGAATCATCGTACTACATTGCGAATATTCAGTATTTAAAGGGAAATTACAAACAGTCCGAAAAAACAATTTTTAGTTTTGTGAATGGCGATGGTGATTTCCCATATTGGGTAACAAAATCATTGATATTGTTATCGGATAATTATGTAGCAATGAAAGATAATTTTCAAGCAAAAACAACTTTAAATTCCATTATTACTGATTCGGATATTCCCGAACTAATAAAATTAGCACAGGAAAAATTGGATAAAATAACGGCCGACGAATTAGCCGCTAAAAAAGTGGAGATTATACAAGAGCCTTTAAAATTAAGGTTTGAAGGAGATACGATTGAACAGAAAAAATTATTTAATGAGCCGTTGCCAACTACTAAGGAGTTGGAAAAATAAGCCCCCAACCCCTAAAGGGGAGTTTGTAGGATGTAAAAATGAAAAAGATGAATAGAGAAAATAATAATAGCAGCAAACATATTTTCTCCCCTTCAGGGGTTGGGGGCTTTGCAGGCCTTGCACTCCCCTTTAGGGGTTGGGGGCTTTTGTTTTTATTTTTTATTAACACTTCATTCGCTCAAAAAACATTGGACTCCATGCTCATTATTAACATTGGCGAATACAAACCAACCATTATGGGAGCCGCTAAAATCAATGAAAATCCTGTAATTATTGATTCTACAAAAAAATTACAAGTATCGCCCTACAGTATTAAATCAAATAAGGTTACAACTAGTTTTGGTGTAGAACCTATCAAACCTGCACAAATGGTGGGTGAGCCGCTTACCAAGCTATACAATTCATTTGTAAAATTAGGCATGGGAACCTATTCCACACCTTATGGCGAATTATGGGTAAATAATTTGCGCTCAAAAGATGTTGCAGTAGGAGCAAGGTTAAAACATTTATCATCTGCTTTTACCTCTAAAAATTACGGTTATGCAGGATATAGCGATAATGAAATTAGTTTGTATGGTAAAAAATTTTTAAAAGATCATATTCTCCTTGCAAATTTTGATTATGTACGCAATGTGGTTCATGCGTACGGTTATGATATTCAAAAATATGCGTTAAGGCGCGATACCACCGAACAATTATATAATTTATTTTCAGGCAATGCGCAATTTAAAAGTCAGTACACAAGCCCTAAACGTATTCACCACGATGTAAATTTGAGTTATTATAATTTATCAGGACCCTTTAAATCTTCTGAAAATAATATTAAAGCTACTGGTATAGTACAAACTACAGTAGGCAAGGAGCAAATAAAAGTAAATGCTTTGGTCGATTTTTATAATTATAACAATGCAAAAGATACCGTTAACAATACCATTGTTTCTTTAACACCTCAATTTGTTTCCAAGGGTGATAAATATTCCGCTAACCTTGGTTTTACTGCCACTATGGATGCACAGGTAAAATCGAAGTTTTATTTTTATCCGAGTGTTGATGTGAGTTACAATGTTTTTGAAAACATTATTATTCCGTATGCAGGAGCAACTGGCAGCATTCAAAAAAACAGTTACAAGGCTTTAAAGGATGCCAATCCGTTTGTACGATCGGAACTTACAATGAAAAATTCCAATAAGATATACGAAGTGTATGGTGGTATAAAAGGTACCATATCTTCTACCACATCTTACAGCACACGTGTTTCATATAACAGCATAGAAAATATGGCAATGTTTGTAAACGATACTACCGAGCTTCAAAATAAATTCATTGTCATTTATGACAATTCACAGGTTCTGAAAGTGAATGGTGAAGTGGGTTATCAGGTGCGCGAAAAATTGCGTATCAATTTACGTGGCGACTATTTTGGTTATAAAATGAAAACAGAACTAAAAGCTTGGTACAAACCTCAGGTACAATTTACTCTTTCGGGTAATTATAATTTGAGAGAGAAAATTGTTGTGAAAGTTGATCTGTTTTATATCGATAGTCAGTATTCAAAATCATTTACAACAGATGCTAAATCTCCTTCTGGTAAAAAAGCAATAGCAACTGAATTAAAAGGTGTTTTTGATGCGAATTTAGGTGCAGAATATCGTTACAATAAAAATTTCGGTTTCTTTATTACCTTTAATAACATAGCCAATTACCGTTACTACCGTTGGAGCAATTACCCTTCCCAAAAGTTTAGTTTAATGGGCGGATTATCGTATTCATTTTAAAATTATTTCGTAATTTTAATGGATGAAAAAATCGTATAAAATTATCATTCTTGCATTTGGTTTAATCGGTTTTACCGTATCAAGCTGCAACACTTCTTCCAACAATACGAAAGCTGTTTCATCAGAAAAAAAGGTTGCCTACCAATGTCCGATGGATTGTGAATCGGGGAAAACCTACGAAAAACCTAGAAAATGTCCCGTTTGTGAAATGGAAATGGATAAGGTGGAGAAGTAAGTATTTTCCCCTACCGCCCCCTTAAAATAGTTACTGTACCCGTATAATTGTGGGTTTTATTAAATATATCTTTTAAATGTACTTTCCAAACATACACATCCTGTTGTGCAGCATCTGCACCGCCTTTTACTTTACCATCCCATCCTTTATTGATATCATCAGCAGTAAAAATTTGATTACCCCATCTGTCAAATATCATTAATTCATATTCAACAATTCCTACACCTTTACCGAAGAATAAGTCGTTTGTTTCATCCCCATCGGGTGTAAATGCACTTGGTATGTAAAACGAATATTCGGGGCCTATCAATATAATGTTATTTATTGTATCATAACAAAAGCCCGCATTGTGAACAATTAATGTAGCATTGTAAGATCCTGTATCTCCTGGAAAGGTGTGTGTTGGACTAGGGCTACCATCAGCCAATGTATCACCATCACCAAAATCCCAAAACCAATAATTTACATCTAACGACGACATATTGTTAAATCTCACAACAGGGTCAAAAACACTTGTTGTACTAGATTCCAAACTAAATTGTGCATTCGGTTTTTTATAAATAACTACAGTGCCAATAGCTTTAGCGCTACATCCATTGGCATCTGTTCCGGTTACAGTATAAGGGGTTGTAACATTTGGTGAAATTTTTAAGGGATTAGTTGTAGAACCGTTTGACCACACGTAAGTAAGCGCGCCATTAGCCGTTAAGGCAGCTGAAATACCCTTGCATACAGAAGCGGAAGAAGCACTTACAACAGGCAATGGATTAACTGTAACAATTGTATTTACCGCATTTACACAACCTGCTGCAGAAGCTCCGGTAACAGTGTACGAAGTGGTATTAACAGGTGATATTGTGTATGGATTAGCTAAACTGCCGTCTGCCCATTCGTACGTTGCAGCTCCCGAAGCAGTTAATGTAGCCAATTGTCCAAAACAAATTGTTTGTGTATTTACTGTAACAATTGGTAAAGGATTTACAGTAATATTACTGATTGCAGAGCCCGAACAGCCCGGAGTAGTGTCAGAAACAGTATACGTTGTGTTTGTTAATGGCGATACAGTTAATGTATTTCCTGTTATTCCTCCAGGTAACCAGGTATAGCTGGCTCCCCCGGCGGCAATTAAAGTAGTTGATTGTCCGATACAAATAGCAGGAGAATTAACAGTTAGCACGGGCAATTTAGTAATAGTTATGTTTGAAATAGCTGATGTACTGCAGCCTGCAGTCGTTCCGGTTACTGTATACGAAGTAGTTGTTGCTGGACTTACCGTGATTGAATTTGCATTGGATCCAGTAGACCAAGAGTAAGTATTAGCACCGGCGGCAGTAAGTGTTGCATTGTTACCCTGACAAATAAAAGGTGAGTTTACTGTTACATTCGGCAGTTGATTTACTAATATGTTTGCTATTGCAGCTGTTGAACATCCTAAAGATGTTCCGGTAACAGTATATGAAGTGGAATTAGCAACAACAGATGGCGTTAATGCGCTTCCTGCTGAATTATCTGACCAAAGATAACTAGTAGCGCCGCTCGCCATTAAAGTGGCAGTAGCGCCTGCGCAAACAGTTGCGCTATTTACTGTAACAAACGGTTTTGGATTTACAGTAATTGTTCCTACAGCTGTTGAACTACACCCTGTAGTAGTACCGGTAACAGTATATGAAGTAGTACTTGATGGAGCAGCAGTTAAGGTACTTGCGGCACTTCCGTTCGACCAAGAATAAGTAGTAGCACCATTAGCTGTTAACATTGTAGAACTTCCATTACAGATTGTTTGATTATTTACCGTAGTTACAGGTGAAGCATTGATGGTTATTGTATTGGTTGCAACCGCTGCCGGACAGCCGCCTCCTGCTGCAATGGTATTGGTAATATTATAATTGCCAGCCGTACTTGCTGCTAAATCAATAACCCCTGTTAATGTACTCGCAAAAACTAAGCCTGCGGATGAACTAAAAGTCCCTGCACTTCCGCCGTTAATAAATGTGGGCGAAGGATTTGCCGCACCCTTACAATATGTTCCGAAAGTAAAATCTGCCACAGGAATTTTTACAATGTTTATTACAAAATTGCTTGAAACAGGGCATGGGCTTGGGGTGGTGTAAGAAATAGTATAGGTTCCTACAGGAGTTGTTGCCAAATCAACAATTCCTGTGGAAGCATTAAGATTCAAATTGGCATCGTTTGTTGTGGATGCAAATGTTCCACCCGTTGTTCCTGCAATAACAGGTGTAGGATTTGATCCTCCTGTTTTACAAATTGTTGCCGGAGTATAACTAAACGATCCATTTTTAGGAGGGAAAATGGATATTGTACCAACTTTAGTGCTTGAACAACCACCTGCTGTTCCGGTTACAGTATAGTTGGTTGCCGCATTTACAGTGGCGTTTAATGTAGCTGCTGTAGTTCCATCCGACCAAAGATAAGTGCTTGCCCCTGCTGCCGTTAGTGTTCCAGCAGTTCCAGCACAAATGGTGCTTGGGTTAATCATAACAGTTGGGGCAGGATTAACGGTTACCGCATTTGTTGTTAATGGAGATACACAAAGCCCATCTGTAACAATAAGCGATACGTTAGGAGAACCGCTGCTAGCCCAACTTACCGAGTAGGGTCCTTGTCCGCTCCCCGAAATAACTGACCCTCCACCCCAATTCCAATTATAGGTTGCTGTTGCAGGTGCATTGCCTGTATAGGTAATGGTAGAGCCTTGTCCGGCACAAGCAGGCGTTACTATAAAAGGTGAGGTAGGTAAAGGCGTAACGGTAACAATTCCAACAGCCGAACTTGGGCAAGTGCCTCCTGTAACACTATAGCTGGTAGTGCTTCCCGGCGAAACGGTTATTGAATTTGCCATTGACCCTCCCGGCAACCATAAATACGGAAACCCTCCACTGGCTGTAAGTGTAGCGCTGCCACCTGCACAAATAGTAGTTGAATTTACAGTAACGCCTGAACCTAGCAAGTTTACAGGCATAAAGGCTGTTAAAGAGTAGGTACAAGGGGTTGTCCCAAAGGTAGTCATGGTTACTGTATATGTTCCTGGTTGATTAACAGTTGCAACATTTGTATTGCCACCCGATACAATGGAAGCAGCTGTAGGGCCTGTCCAAGCATACGTTGCTGCACCGTCCGGTGCTGTTAAGGTTACATTTTGTCCGCTACAAACCGATGGTGCCGAAGGGATGATTGCAGAAGAGGTACAACTTGCATCAATATACGCATACGCGTAATGATCTCCGCCACCAGTACCTTTTTCTTGTGCATCACAATTGGGGCAACAATCTCTGGTAGTAAATCTAATGCCAACAGTTTTTCCAACATAATTTTGAAGAGGTATAGTAACGGCTGTCCATGATTTCCAATAAATATCCGTTCCAAGTTTAGAAAATCCTGATGATGCATTTTTCGCTAAAGTAGCATCTATATCATAAGTTGCGCAATTAACAAGTACGCTATCTGTGGCACTGTTATAAACCCACATCCGTATTCTGAAATAGGGTTGCTGACCTACTTGATGTCCGCCATCATTTAAAACTACTGCATAATTATATGTAAAAGATGTACTAGAGGAACTAACAACATATTTATACATCATAGATTCTCCACCACCTTTGGCTTGAGCGTTTCCAAGCCTTGCGGATGATTTTCCTCCTTTTGGAAATAAAACAGGGATACCCGTTGCGCCAATAATTGGGTCAAAACCCGAAGTCATAATAAAGTGATTTTTTTCAGGTGTTTTATTTGCTGCCTGATTAATAGTTCCTTGATCTATTCCTATACACTTAAAAGGATCGGGAAAACCACCAGTAATTAAACCACTTAAAAAACCACTAAGAAAGTTACCACTACTTGAACTGCATCCATCTCCATTTACACAAAAAGTACCAGTCCAGCCAGTAAAGTTTCCTAATTCAAAATCGGCATTAACGCATTGCGCCTTTGTTTCCGAAGGTTGTATAATTACAGATACAAAAAGGATAACAACAGCTAAATATAATATATGTAATTTGTTTTTCATTTTTATATATCTCAAATCGATTTTCCAGATTAACCCAACGTAGGTAGTATACGAAAATAAAATTTAAAAGTTACAAACTATTATACTGATATTCAATAAATATAGTTAGCTAAAATAAAAAAGATAAAAGAGTTTTATGCACCTACGTGATACAAAAACAAATGCGTAGTGAGTTTTAACTATTCTGATTTTTGCCTCCTAATTAACGTAGAAAAAAGTTTAGGAAATAAACGCTTCACTAACACAGCTCTCAGCTCCTTACCGCCAATAAAAATTTCTTCTTTGTTGGTTTTTATACCATTTAAAATTTGTTGGGCACAAGCTTCCGCACTTAATCCCTTTTCGGTACTATTGTCCATTTTACTGTGTTTGCCACCATCTTCGGTAATAGCATTTAACGAAATGTGGGTATGTATTTTACCTGGACAAACCAACAATACTTTTACATTGTCGTTATATATTTCCATCCGTAACGATTCATAAAAACCGTGTAAGGCATGTTTGGAAGCCGAATAAGCCGAACGAAAATAAAAACCAAATTTTCCAGCAATGCTGCTGGTAGTTACAATATGCCCCGATTTTTGTTTTAACATATATGGCAAGACACTTTTAGTAACTGCAACATTACCAAAAAAATTCACTTCCATTATTCTCCGGTCAATGTTGAGCGGAGTATCCTTTGTTAAGGAACGTTGACTAATACCGCCATTGTTAACCAATATATCAATTCGCCCAAAAGTGTTAATTATTTGCTTTGCAAGCGTATCTATTTGCGATGTATCAGTTAGGTCTAGCGGAAGAATCAAAACAGATTCATCCTTTAATTTAAGGGATTTTTTTACACGTTGTAACTCATCTATTCTTCGCGCTGAAAGTACAAGTTTAGCATCTTGCGCAGCAAAAGCTTTAGCCAATGCCTCGCCAATTCCAGACGATGCTCCAGTAATCCAAACTACTTTATTTTGAAATGCACTCATTAACGCAAAAATAACTTATTTTTATACTCAATAACAGTTATTTAATTTAAGATTATGATTAAAAAAATTACCATCCTAATTATTTATCTATCGTTATTCTCCTGTTTCGAAGAAAAAAGACAAAGAATACCTGATGCTATTCTTTCTAAACAAAAAATGGCAGAAGTAATGATGGATGTGCATTTGCTTGAAGCTGCAATGAATATGAATACCTACCGTTTTGATTCAAAAACGAAAGGAAATTATGCCCAATTTGATGTTTTTATTAAAAATAAAATAACCAAAAAAATATACGACGATAGTTTTGAGTATTATACGTTGCATCCCAATCAATTAACGGAAATTTACCAAATTGTATTGGAAAATTTAAGTAAAATGCAAGCAAACGTAATGAGCAGGAAGGAAGAAAAAAAAATAATTCATGATACAATCTATGTTGATGGTGCTAGCGTTAATAAAAAAATAAATCTTTTAAAATTTAGGAAGTAAAGCGATGTATTACAACCAAAATTTTCAATAATAGTTAAGAGTAATACTTATCGTATACTGCCATACACTTCCATTATTTTTTGCTGTTTATTTTGTGCATCCGTTTTCTTTTTTTCAAGATTCTGCATTTCTTCAACACTCAACTTACTGGCTTTTAACATTTGTGAATATAAATTGGCTTTATCTTCATAAAGTGTTGCTAAATCTTTAATCCCTTTTTTTGCATATCCTACCACCCATTTGTTTGAATTGTCTTTATCTGCAATGCTTTTAAACAACTGCGCTCCTGAATAATTGATTTCATCGTTATCTGTTTTTTTCAAAAACGCATAGTATTGACGTATAAAAGTAATTTTTGAATATCCTTTAAATTTATCTTTTGATTTTACATAAAAATCATTATTTTCCACTGTGCCGTTATTAGCATACAATTCGGCTATACCGCTCAATACATCGGTATTTTTTTCATTTTCATATCGTTTGGCAAGTACTAAACCCTCTTGTGGATTAGCTTTTGCAATTGCAACCAATGCCGCCCCCAACACATTGTATGATTTGTCGTTCAATCCATTTTTATATAACGCTTGTAAATCCTCATCTTCAAAGTTAACCGACAAATAATCAATAGCAGCAGCGCGTACATTTGCCTTGTTATCCGTTTTAGCAAGATTTACCAATGCTGTTTTTATTTCCTGTTTATGCACACTTGGCAAGTCTCTTAAATTACTGATGGCATTTGTTCGGATGCTCCAAAATGTATCATTGAGCGCCTCCAAAATTACTTTAGACGCAACCGAATCATTTGCATATTTAACAACACCTTGTAAAGCCTCGTATCTATCTAAATACAATGGCGCATTGCGGTATTGAAAAGCCCATTCCGCAACCGATTTTTCTTCATCTTTGGTGCACAGCACCATTTTTTCTGCATCTACATTTACCAAATCAGGTTTTGATAGTGCATCAAATTCAAAATTTTCAGATGCTTTGGTGATGGTAATTTTATAACGTTGTTTTTTCCCGTTCGCATAAATATCAACAGCAATGGGCAATTTAAACAAAGGTGTTGTTTTAATATCCTGCGTTTGTTTGATCTGCATTTTTAGTTTTTTGCTGTTGGCATCGTACATCTTATTAATCACTAAATTGGGATGTCCGGATGATAAGAACCATTGATTGAAAAACCAGTTAAGGTCTTCGCCTGTAACCTGTTCAAAAGCTAAGCGCAGATTATGAATTTCAACAGAATTAAATTTATTTGTTTCCAGATACAATTTTAAAGAAGCAAAAAAAGCATCATCACCCACATATTTTCTAAGGATATGCAATACTTGTCCGCCTTTATTATAGCTATGTCCATCAAACATATCTTCTCTATTATCATAATAATAACGAATTAAATTTACCTGCTTCCCTTCCGCTTCCTGCAAATAACCCTGGCGGGATTCATGACTGTGAAAATCGGCGGCATCCAATCCGTATTTATGCTCTTCCCACAGATATTCGCCATAAGTAGCAAACGATTCGTTCAAAGGCACATTGCTCCACGATTCGCAGGTTACAAGGTCGCCAAACCATTCGTGAAACAGCTCATGCGAAACCACATACTCATAATTTTTATCCAGCAATTCTCTGTCGGTACGTTGCAAAAACTCCCCAAACAAAGCAGCAGTGGTATTTTCCATAGCACCCGACACATAATCACGTGCTACCACTTGCGAATATTTGTTCCAAACAAAATCAACACCTAACTTGTTAGAAAAAAACTCCATCATTTCAGGAGTATTGCCAAATATGGCTTTTGCGTATGGCTCAAATTCTTTTTCTACATAATAATTCACCTCTTTATCGCGCCATTTATCTTTTACAATAGCAAAATCGCCCACCATCATCATTGTTAAATAGGGTGCATGTGGCAAACTCATTTTCCAACAATCGGTACGTGTATTATCTTCGTTTTCAATTGAAAAAATTAATTCACCGTTGGATAGTGTTACGTATTTTTTATCAACTGTTATGTAAATTTCCTGTGTTATTCGCTCGTTTGGACGATCAATGGTTGGGAACCAAACCGAATTGGATTGTGTTTCGCCTTGTGTCCAGATTTGTTGTGGCTTATCTTTTTCTTTTCCTTCCGGATTAATAAAATACAATCCTTTATCGCTGGTAATGGCATCACTTCCGCCCAAATTTTTTAATTCGTTGGGCTTGGAAATATATTCAATGAAAATGGTGTACTCTTCATTGTTTTTATATTCCTTATCCAATTGAATAGTAATAACATTGTTCTCATATTTATAGTTCAACGCCTTTTTAGAAGTAGTAAGAGCAATAGACTGAACTCCCAATGCAGAATCTTTTTTAATCAAAGCAATTTCTTTAATATCCATTCCTCTTGCATCCAACTGCAACATAGATGTTGGATAAAAATAAGGTTTAACAGTAATAGTTGCTTTTCCATACAAATATTGTTTTGTCCAATCAAAACTAACTTCCAATTTGGTATGTAGTATATCATTTGTACGGGTTGCCGATGGTTGGTACTCCAACACCTTTTCTGCATTAGCAAAGGCATTAACAGTATCAAGTTGAATCGTAAGATTATTACTTGCAGTTTGTTTTGTTTTTTTAGAGGAATTACACGCATTTAGTATACATGCAGAGGCGATAAATAGGGCGTATTTTTTCAAGTGTGTATTTTTAAAATTTAGGTCAAAGGTGGTAAAAAAAATAGTATTCCATCATAAAAATATACGCCATTCATCTTCCATTCCCTAAAATAATTTATATTTGTGTTATGCTAAAAGTAAAGGTAAACAACAAAATTGAGTACAATGTTGTATTCGAAAATCCTACAAAAGGAAGCATTGATGGTAAGTCGTTTGAATGGGATGTAATTGAAGTAAAAAACGGGAGTTTTCATATTCTTAAAGATCATAAATCATATAATCTGGAAGTGATAAAAGCAGATGCTGCCGAAAAAACATTTTTGGTAAGTGTTAATGGCAATAAATATCAAGTGGATGTAAAGGATAAATTTGATGAGCTATTGAAGAGCTTAGGATTTGATAACCTGAATGCTAAAAAAGTAAATGAAATAAAAGCACCTATGCCGGGATTGGTTTTAGATGTGCGTGTTTCGGCTGGTGATACTGTTAAAAAAGGTGACCCTATTATTGTATTGGAAGCCATGAAAATGGAAAACATTATTAAATCGCCAACAGATGGAACTGTAAGTAAAATAAATGTGAAGAAAGGCGTTGCAGTTGAAAAAAATCAAGTACTTATTAATTTTGCTTAACTAATATAAAAATGGAAAAAGATAATTCACGAAGGGGTTTTTTAAAAAAATCGGCAACACTTGCATTGGGAACCATTGCAGCTACAAGCATTGTCAATTCAATGTTTTCATCCAATCTATCTACCGAAAACTCTAAATTTACACTCGATAAATTACCTTACGGCTATGATGCTTTAGAGCCCCATATCGATAGGTTAACGATGGAAATCCATCACGACAAACACCATCAGGCGTATGTCAACAATTTAAACAAAGCGATAGAAACCCTTGACCCTACTATTTTAGAAGGGGTAATTACCTTTTCTTCCATCTTTATAAAAATGGATAAACTTCCTGCTGCTGTGCGCAACAATGCAGGCGGACATTTTAACCATACTTTTTTCTGGAACATCATGAAACCCAATGGCGGTAGCATACCTACCGGAAATTTGGCGACTGCAATAAATACCACTTTCGGTTCATTTGAAGAGTTCAAAAAACAATTTACCAATGCCGGCATGAAACATTTTGGTTCGGGTTGGGCATGGTTGGTTGTGAACGATGGCAAACTAACGATCACTTCAACCGCTAATCAGGATAATCCATTAATGGAAATAAGCAGTGTAGAAATTAAAGGTACACCCATTTTAGCATTGGATGTTTGGGAACACGCATACTATCTTAAAAATCAAAACCGAAGAGCCGATTATATCCAATCGTGGTGGAATGTGGTAAACTGGGATAAAGCCGGTGAACTTTTTGCAGAGGTTAAATAAACCTCACCCCATTTATTACACAAGTCTTTATTGGCTTCGTCATTGCGAGGCACGAAGCAATCTAAAACTAAGTATTGTATTAGATTGCTTCGTTCCTCGCAATGACGCCCAAATTATAATTCAATTGTTTAAATGAATATTAAACCAACGAAATATCAAATTGCGCCAAGTCAATAAACTCCTGAACACGCTTGTGTACTTGTTTTTCGGTTAAACCGACAATATTTTCAGTTCCAAATTTTTCAACACAGAACGATGCCATTGCCGAACCAAAAATAATGGCACGTTTCATATTATCAAACGATATATCTTGTGTTTTAGCTAAATAACCAATAAATCCACCTGCAAACGTATCACCCGCTCCTGTTGGATCAAATACATCTTCTAAAGGCAATGCAGGTGCAAAAAACACTTGTTCCTTATTAAACAACAAAGCACCATGCTCTCCTTTTTTAATGATTAGGTATTTTGGACCCATCGCCAATATTTTTTGAGCTGCTTTTACTAAGGAATATTCACCCGAAAGTTGACGAGCCTCCGCATCATTGATAGTTAATACATCCACCATTGAAATAGTTTTTGTTAATTCAGGCAAGGCTATGTCCATCCAAAAATTCATGGTATCCAACACAATTAACTTCGGGCGCTTTTTTAACTGTGTAATCACTTGTTGTTGTACTTGCGGACTTAAGTTCCCTAACATTAAAAACTCACAATCCTGATACGCTTCGGGAACAACCGGGTTAAAATGCTCCAATACGTTTAATTCCGTAGTAATGGTATCACGGTTATTCAAATCATTATGATATTTACCTGCCCAAAAAAATGTTTTTTGACCTTTTATTATCTGCAAACCATCGGTATTTACTTCATGTTTTTGAAGCATTTTTATGTTTTCGTTCGGAAAATCATCTCCAACCACCGACACTAAATTGATTTTTTTTGTAAAATAAGAGGCAGAAAGGGCAATATATGTTGCCGCGCCACCTAAAATTTTATCTGTTTTTCCAAAGGGAGTTTCAATAGCATCAAAGGCTACAGTACCAACTACTAATAAGCTCATATTATTTTTTTTTAATTATTTTTGCAAATATATTGCATATTCGCTAATAACATAGTAATATTGCACTCCAATTTAAAGGAAAATTCCTTCTTAGCTCAGTTGGTTAGAGCATCTGACTGTTAATCAGAGGGTCGCTGGTTCAAGTCCAGCAGAAGGAGCAACAGAAACAAGGGTTACAACACGTCGGCGGTTGTAACCCTTGTTATTTGCACAAAATTGGCACAAAAAAAGCCCACTAAAGTGCAATTGGCAATAAATCAATCTCTTCCTTTTGTAAGTTTTCAATTTCCTCCCCAGCAAGCTATACAATCTCTCTTTCAGGAGTTAAGATAAAAGGCGTAGGTTTTTGGATGCCATAGCAACAATGAATCGGAACTTATAGTTGACATTTTTTATTACAAAATTTAGTTTAATTTATTTTTGTTCTCGTTCAAATATACACAATTACACAAAAAAAGGCTGGAAGCAATTGCTCCCAGCCTTTTTACTTATGATAAATAATCTACTAGTGAAATTGTTCTGCTTCAGTTGAACCAGCCAATGCAGTAGTAGAAGATAAACCTTGTTGACACACTTGTTGAACAGCATCAAAATAACCTGTACCAACAAATGATTGGTGTTTAATTGCTTGGAATCCTGAAGCCTCCAAAGCAAATTCTCTTTGTTGTAACTCAGAGTAACCAGCCATACCTCTATCCATATATGCTTTACTTAATTCAAACATAACAGTGTTGTTAGCGTGGAAACCAGCCAATGTAATGAATTGGAATTTGTAACCCATTGCAGCTAAATCTTCACGGAAAGTAGACATTGCTTTCACATCCATGTATTTAGCCCAGTTGAATGATGGAGAACAGTTGTAAGCCAACATTTTACCAGGGAATTTTGCGTGGATACCTTGAGCAAATTCTTTTGCCATACCTAAATCAGGGTTACCTGTTTCCATCCAGATTAAATCTGCATAAGGAGCGTAAGATAAACCTCTGTCAATACCTTGCTCTAAACCGTTTTTAACGTAGTAAAAACCTTCTGGAGCACGTTTTCCTTCAATAATAAATTTAGAATCACGAGGGTCGATATCAGAAGTAATTAAGTTTGCAGCTTCAGCATCTGTACGAGCAATAACTAGTGTAGATGTTCCGCAAACGTCAGCA
>CANFLQ010000058.1 GCA_947447995.1 Bacteroidota bacterium
ACCGGTAACGGTATATGAAGTATTAAGGGTTGGAGCTGCGAATGCAACTCCATTATTTGCGCCACCAGTCCAAGCATAAGATTTACCACCACTAGCAAAAAGAGTTAGCATTGTACCTGCACACAGTGTTGATGCACTTGCGGAAGCGGTTATTATTGGTTTAGCAAAAACTGTTAAAACAGCTGCATCGGAGGTTACATCGCTTGCATACGCATTACTAACTAAACAACGGTACTTATAGCCGTTTAAAGTAGAGGGTGTTGCTGTAATTGTTAAAGTAGCCGCTGTAACGCCGCTATAAGGAGGTACATTTATTAAATCAATAAAACCAATGCCTTTATTAACCTGCCATAAATATGTTTTTGCACTTGCTCCTGTTGTACTTACGCTAAAGGTTATACTACTATTTTCACAAACAGATTTATTTAAAGGAGGAGAAGTTACCAACAAGGTTTCTATCATTGCTCCATATCCATCTACCTTACCATACCCCCAACTGTTGTTAGGAATTTCATGACCAGTAAATACATCTTGAGAAGCACTTCCAATGATAGCATTCCTTAATTGAGCCATTGTTGCTGTATTATTTTTTTGCAAATACAACGCCGCCAAACCAGCAACAATAGGACTGGCATGTGATGTACCTCCGTTTCGTATGTGAAAACAGCCTTCTGCCATATTGGGCTTAAAGCTTGGATTATTTCTTAACTGTAAAGAAGCTGCGGCCATAGTCATATCCCCAGAAGCCGTTATTTCAGGTTTTAAACGACCATCTCTTGTTGGACCAACGGAAGATGTACTTATCAATTGTCCAGGAATTTTAGTTGGATCAACGTAAGGATTACTATTACAATCAATATAACTTGCTCTGTTTTGATAATTACCCACAGCTATTACCTCATCTAAACATTGAAAACCTCCTTGAATAGATTTATTTGCATCGGGGAATTTATAAGCTGCTGCATCAGAAAATGTTGCAATTGTGGCTGCCGAATTTACAATTGGCACATAACTATTACCTGCCGAATTATAATTCCAAAGATCAAATTTCCCTATCCCTGTTGCCATCAAACGCCAATTATAGGAGGCGGAATCTGGTGTAATAAAAAATTGAAGATCATAAACACCATTCACTTTATCCAAATAATATTGAATTTTACCAATCTGTTTTCCTCCAACAACAAGGGATGTTGTAACAGGTACTCCTAGAGTAATGGATGAAATAGGTAAAAAAGGAATGTTTCCCCGAAAGGAATGAGGAGCCATATTATCAGCACCGATGGCAAATTTAACATTTACCAAATTGCTTGAGTCGGCAATGATATTCATATATACTTTGCCTCCAGACGGAGCAAACAAAGTGTAATTAGTATCGGTAGGGGAAACGGTATAAGCCAAATGACAAGTACCTTTAGCGCCGCTATTACCTGCTGCTGCTATAAAAGCCTGACCTGCTCGGGCATTTATTAAACTTTTAATGGCTTGTGATTCTAAATCCAATCCATCATGCATTCCGTAATCACCTCCTAAACTGGCATTAATAACACAGGGCTTACCAGCAATGGCTGCTTTATCATAAATATATTTAACAGCTTCCACCATTAATGATTTAGTAAAATCATAAGCAACAAAAATAATGTCGGCTTTAGGTGCTACGCCTTTAAATTTGCCAGTAGCTAGGCCATTTCCAACTCCTACTCCGGCAACGTGTGTACCATGTCCTCCTGGATCGGTATGAGAACTTGCTAAACCAGCATCTATATCTGCTTTCGACCATTCTTGTCCGTTTGCAGAAACTGTAGGTGTATTTGCTGCAACTGGCTTTGTTTGATCCCAAAGCCATAAAATTCTTGTGCTTCCTGCACTATTCCAAAAATCGGGATGTGTAATATCAATCCCTGTATCAATAAAACCAACAATTACACTAGCTCCATCGTACGCTTGTAATAGTGGTGATTGCGCGTTATGCACAGGAGTAATGTTTGAATTAAAAAGCATAGAATCATTTAAAGGTTGCTTTGCAGGAGGAAAAGCCGCTACACGTTGAATGGCTTTGTTAGAAATGATTTGAGATAATTGATTGATGGAGATGGAAACACTTGCAATAGTAGAAGTGGAAAAATTAAAATGCCCCCCTACTCCTTTTACAAGCACTTCTATTTCCACAACATTGCCTTGTATCAACATGGATACCTGTTGATTTGCATTGGTTTCTTGGTCCTGAATATTTTTAGCAAAAGAAAAATTAATTTTACTTTGAGCTATAACAACAGTAAATACTGAAAGATAAATAAGAATAAGTAATATTATTTTTTTCATATAATCAAATTATTTTTTGTTACTCCACCTAAGTTATTTTAATTTTATTGAAATATTAAATTGATTCTTAATTAGATTTACGAAATTTACGAAAAATAATTCCGTCAGAAAAATAATTGCTACTATTTTGAATCATCAATCAGGTACTGATTTTCAAGAACTACTTGTGAGTGGATTTTTGAACAATTTAATATTGTATCCAAATAACAATGCGCTATTTGTAAACAACCAGTATTATACCTATCAACAACTTTGGCAAATTGTAAAACAAATTCATCAACAATTATCTGCCCAAAAACAACATTTAAGAATTGGAGTTTATTGTACTAATAACATTGAAACATACGCCACCATACTTGCTATAAATTTATACGGCGCGGCTTATGTTCCATTAAACATCAAGTTTCCTGTATCAAAAAATAAAAAAATAATTGAACAATGTAATTTGCAATTAATTTTAATATCAAAAAATGATGAAAAACTACACGAATTAAAACAACAAGTTAAATCAACATTTATTACTATTTCAAATGTTTTAAATGTACAACCAACTGAACTAAAAAACGAAATTAAAATAAACCCAAACGATTATCAAAAAGTAGAACAACCCTACGTTTATATTTTATTTACATCCGGATCAACGGGCGAACCTAAAGGTGTTCCAATTTCCAAAACAAATACCAATCACTTTTTTAAATACTTTTTTAAAAATTATAATTTTAATGAAAGGGATAGGTTTTTACAAGTGTACGAATTAACTTTTGATGTTTCTGTATTTTCCTTTTTTATGCCATTGATGGTAGGTGCTTGTTGCTATGTATTACCTAACGATGGTATAAAATTTATGAAAACAATAGAATATCTTATAAAATATAATATAACGGTTGTTAGCATGGTTCCAACCACTTTAAGATACCTTGAAAATTATTTACCCGAAATAAAATTGCCCGATCTTTGTTACAGCTTTTTTTCCGGAGATGCTCTACATCATAACCTAGCAGTAAAATGGAGTAAAGCTATTCCCAATGCTGTTATTCACAATTTTTACGGTCCAACAGAAACAACCATTGTTTGCACACGTTATGTTTTTAACGCCAAACAATCGGAAAAGGAAAGTGTAAACGATATTGTTCCTTTAGGTAAACCTTTTAAAGGAATGGAGTTTATTATCATTGATGAGAAAAATGCACCAACACAAAAAGGAGAATTGTGCTTTTCAGGAACACAAGTCATTAACAGCTATTTGAACAATACAAATGAAGATCGATTTTTAACATATCAGCAAAAACAATTTTATAAAACCGGAGATATTGCATCGGTAAACGAATTTGAAAACCTTATTTTTTATGGTAGAACAGATAGTCAGGTAAAAATAAATGGATATAGAATAGAACTCACCGAAATTGAAAATGCTATCTCAAAAACACTTGACACCAAATGTATTGCCCTGACAAAAAAAAACAACAATTCCCTGAATCAGTTGATTGTATTTATCGAAGAAAAAAAAGTTGATGAAAAGGAGTTGAAGAAAAGGCTTGGTACTATTTTACCCGATTACATGATTCCTAATCAATTTATAGAAGTAGAAAAATTTATTTTAAATATCAACGGCAAAATAGACAAACAGTATTTATTAGATACTTATTCTGCTTAATTTTATTGATTATTTTATGTAAATTCGTGAAGCGATAAGCACAAACAAAAAATGCTAGAACAATTACAAAATGTATTTCGTACAGTTTTTCAGGATGATAATTTGATTATTAGCGAAACAATAACTGCAAATGATATAAAAATGTGGGATTCGCTTATGCACTTGGAATTAATAGCCTCCATCGAATCGGAATTCAACATTGTATTTTCATTTAATGAAGTTATGGGTTTAAACAATGTTGGAGATTTGCTGCATTTGATCCAAACAAAAAAGAAATAATATTTTTGAATGTCGTTTAACTCTCCTTTATTCTTTCTTTTTTTATTTGCAGTGATATTCATTCATTTTGTATTATCACAAAAATACCGTTCTGCCTTTTTACTATTTGCAAGTTTTATTTTTATCGGATATTACAACCTCGCATCGCTTGTAACGGTAATTTCATTTTCAGTTTTCAATTATTTAATTGCAAAAAAAATAATCGGCAATCGAATGTTGTACGTGGCTTCGCTCATTATTAACTCAATTGCCATTGTACTTTTCAACTACTTTAATTTATCCAATCAGGATCATTATTTCCACATTTCAAGTATCAGCTTTAATGTTCAAAGCTTTGTTGTTGCTCTCGGATTATCCTTTTATTCATTACAAAACATTGCTTATTTAACCGAAGTGTATTTTAAACGCTTACAACCGGAAACATCTATTTCCAACTATACTTTATACAATTCGTTTTTTCCTAAAATAATTAGCGGTCCTATTCTTTTACCGAATGAGTTTATTCCGCAAATAAACATAAACGCCATCACAAAGGAAAAATTAATTGGGGGTTTTCATTTGATCTTACTAGGCCTAGTAAAAAAAATGGTAATTGCCGACAGGCTTGCACCAAGTGTCCATTCTATTTTCGACTACCCCGATAATTATAACGGATTAACAACCTTAACAGGTATTTATATTTTTACGATTCAATTGTATTTCGATTTTTCGGGATATACCAACATGGCATTAGGCATTGCAAAAATGCTCGGCTATGATTTGAAAGAAAATTTTAATATGCCATTACGCTCCACTTCTGTTTCTGAATTTTGGAGACGCTGGCACATTTCATTGATAAGCTGGTTTACCAATTATATTTATTACCCTGTTGTTTATCGCTTACGCAAAAGTAAAAAAATAGCAGCATTGGCAGGCATCTTCATTACATTTTTGATTTCTGGAATATGGCATGGCATTGGGTTTACATTTTTAGCATGGGCAAGTTGCCACATCATTTATTTAAGTTTTGAATTGCTTACCAAACGATTCAGGTTGAATTTATCAGAACGCTTCAACAATTCAGTTTACAAAACGATAAGCGTATTTATTGTATTTAATGCTGTTTGTTTTAGCAATATTTTTTTTCGTTCACAATCAATGGATCAAGCACTCAGATTAATTCAAAACATATTTTCTAATTTCATCCCCTACAATTGGTTATCTGAATTTATAGCTCCACTGGCAATTGGCGGACATCAAATGGATCAATTTAATTTGATGATCAGCTTATTTATTCCAATAATTTTTTTATTATTTGAACGAAAAATAAATAAAATTGCAAACCAGGAAAAGTTTAACATTTCATTTGTTGTTACAAGCCTATTAATGATTCTACTGTTTGGAATATTTGCCAGTGGGTCACGATTTATTTACATGCAATTTTAAAAATGAAAAGCACTTTATTTAAAATAATAGTTTCATTGCTCATCATTTGGCTATCTGCTATAGGGTTAAACCAATTGTATGATTTTGCATTGGCTCAAAATTGCAACATTAAAACCTCATACATTCAAAAACAAAAAATAGATGCCGACATTTTAATTCATGGTCCATGCGAACCTTTGTGGATGATATACCCAAAAGTACTTGACAGTTACACAGGAGTAAAATCTTATAATCTGGCATTAAGTCATTCCGATTTTGCTGATAATTATTTGCATTTATACTTGTATTTAAAAAACAACAAGCCGCCTCAATATTTATTTTTATACGTCACCTGCGAATCTATGGATTATAAATACAACACCTTTCATACGTACCGTTTTTCGCAATATGTAGGGGATACTGTTATAAATTCTGTATTAAAAGAAAATGATTCGGAATATTATAAATGGATTAAAATTCCGTTTATGAAATATGCCTATTACAGCAACAATATTAACTTTGATGTGTTGCAAGGCTTAAAACATTATTACACTCATAAAACTTCCCCCTTATTTGCTGATGGCTACGAACCTCCCTACCAAAGGGTTTGGGATAATCATTTTGATAATTTTATTCAGTTATATCCCAAAGGATATGAATTTCAATGGGGTTTAGTAAGAGAAAAATATTTACGAAAAATCTTAGAATTATCTAAAAGCAAGGGCATAAAAGTTATTTTATACGAATCTCCTGTATTGCAGGAAGCCTTGAATTATCAGCCTAACCGATCCGAAATAGTTTCAAAAATAAGAGCCATTGCTTCCGAATACGGCGTTAATTATATTCAGTTTCAAAACATGGAAATGGCAAAACATCGTAGATACTATACTTCAGCCTTAAACACCAGCATGGAAGGTGCTCAAATCTTTACCGACTCGTTAGGGAAATATATTAAAATGGAATTGTTGAACAAAAAATAAATTACTCTTCTTATGGCAACTTATCTATCTATCCTCAGAGGCATAAATGTTAGCGGGCAAAAAATAATCAAGATGGACGCACTCAAGGCACTCTACGAAAGTATTGGATTCAAAAACATAACTACGTACATCCAAAGCGGAAATGTAGTTTTTGAAAGCAAACCTTTAAAGAAAATGGATGAGTATATCAAGCATAAGATAGCAGACGAATTTGGTTTTGAGGTGCCCATTATCATCCTTAAAAAGGAAGAAATACAAAGCATTGTAGAGAGCAATCCGTTTTTAAAAGAAAAAAATATTGAATTAGATAAATTACATATTACTTTTTTAGCAGAAATGCCAACAAAAGAAAACCTCAGTAAAATTGCTGAATACAATTACACACCCGATGTGTTTATTATCAAAAACAAAGCAGTGTATTTGCATTGCCCAAAAGGTTACGGTAATACTAAACTAAACAATACCTTTTTTGAAAATAAACTGAAAGTAACTGCTACCACCCGTAATTGGAAAACCAGCAATGAGCTGCTAAAAATATTAAATAGTTACAAGTAAAAATATCGTATTAAATACTTTGTTGAACGCCAACACACCCGTTCTCGACTCCGTTCGAACTGACAACGATTAAAAACCTTAAGATTCTCCCAATTTTCAACAACCTTCATTCGCTTAAAATAAAATTTTATCTTTGTTCTTATCAAAAAAGCATTCAATCAATACATTTTAAATCTATATTAAACTCAGTGCATTATGGAAATTAATAAATTCAGTAAAACGGTAACACAGGACGAATCACAACCGGCATCACAAGCAATGCTTTATGGAGTTGGACTTACAGAAGAAGACATGAAAAAAGCGCAGGTTGGTATTGTATCTACCTGGTACGAAGGAAATACATGTAACATGCACCTTAATGGATTATCGAAATGGGTGAAAGAAGGTGTAAAAAATGTTAATCTTGTTGGGTTACAATTTAATACAATTGGTGTGAGTGATGGTATTTCTAACGGTACAGAAGGAATGCGCTATTCCTTGGTTTCTCGCGAAATTATTGCTGATTCAATTGAAGCCGTTACAGGTGCGCATTATTATGATGGCTTGGTAACCATTGCAGGTTGCGACAAAAATATGCCGGGAGCAATGATGGCGATGATACGTTTGAACAGACCATCCATAATGGTTTACGGTGGTACAATTGCGTCAGGTAAATGGAAAGGAAAATCATTAAATATTATTTCGGCATTTGAAGCGCTAGGCGAAAGATATGCGGGTACTATCAGCGATGAAGATTACAAAGGTGTAATTAAAAATTCTTGTCCGGGTGCAGGTGCGTGCGGAGGTATGTACACAGCAAACACCATGTCATCTGCTATAGAAGCAATGGGTATGTCGTTACCATACAGCTCTTCTAACCCTGCATTGAGTAAAGAAAAACATGAAGAATGCTTGATAGCAGGTAAATACGTAAAAATATTATTGGAAAAAGATATCAAACCGATGGATATTTTAACAAAAAAATCATTTGAAAACGCACTTAAAGTAGTTATTGTTTTAGGTGGTTCAACCAATGCTGTATTGCATTTAATAGCCATTGCAAAAACTGCAAAAATTGACTTTACATTGGAAGATGTTACCCGAATAAATGCTGAAACGCCCTTGTTAGCTAATCTTAAGCCAAGTGGAAAATATATGATGGAAGATGTATTTAGAGTTGGCGGTGTGCCATCAGTAATGAAATACATGTTGGAAAAAGGCATGCTACATGGCGATTGTTTAACTGTAACAGGTAAAACTATTGCAGAAAATTTAGCAAGCGTACCTTCTTTAACCGAAGGACAAGACGTTATTGCACCTGTTGAACACCCTATCAAACATGACGGACATTTAAGAGTATTATATGGTAACCTTGCACCGGAAGGATCTGTAGCTAAAATTACCGGTAAAGAAGGTGAAAAATTTACAGGTCCTGCAAAAGTATTTGAAAATGAATTTGAATGTTTTAAAGGCATTAAAGAAGGGGCTGTAAAAGCGGGACAAGTAATTGTTATCCGTAATGAAGGACCAAAAGGTGGACCGGGTATGCCGGAAATGTTAAAACCTACTTCCGCACTAATGGGAGTTGGATTGGGCGGAAGCGTTGCTTTAATTACTGACGGACGTTTCTCAGGTGGGACACACGGTTTTGTGGTAGGACACGTTTGTCCGGAAGCATTTGACGGAGGACCTATTGCACTTGTTAAAGACGGCGATATCATTGTGTTAGATGCTGTAAACAACAAAATTGATTTGCAAATTTCGGATGAGGAAATGGCTAAAAGAAAAAGCAACTGGAAACAAGCCGACTACAAAGTGAAATACGGAGTATTGTATAAATATGCTAAACTGGTAAGTTCTTCCAGCAATGGTTGCGTAACCGATCTATAATTTGATTTTTATATTGAAAATGTAATCTTCTTTGATTCGTTCATTGCGAGGAACGAAGCAATCTCAAATAAAGTATAACAAAAAGTATTGTTTGAGATTGCTTCGTTCCTCGCAATGACGCTAACAAGTATAGTTTAACCGATAACTAAAATTATTTCGCCAAAAATTTAGTTTGTATAAAAGGGAGAAGCCCGAAAGTAAATACTTTTGGGCTTCTTTTTTTTTACAAATGCCTATATCCACTTATAAACTCCATCTTCGTAATTCTCTTTTTTCCAGATGGGAACATTTGCCTTTATTTCATCCACAATGTATTGAAGGGCTTCAAAAGATTTCTCGCGGTGTTTACAAGAAACAAAAACAAACAAAGATATTTCACCGGCTTTAACAAGCCCTAAACTGTGATAAATATGCATGCATACCATTGGATATTTCAAAAAGGCAGCTTCTCTTATTTCATGAAAAGCATTTTCAGCCATTTCATTGTAAGCGCTATATTCAATATTAATTACATTATTATTCTCTTTATTATCCTTTCTTACCTGTCCTAAAAATATAGCATGAGCGCCAATTTCTGTTTTCCCGCTATGTTTAGCAATAGAGTCAGAAATAAAAACGGGAGTAACAGGTCCTTGAACCAATACAGTATGTGTTTTTTTTGTCATTTTTCTCTGTTATAATAAAAGATTCAAAGTGATTTTTTTTTGAATAAAAATAAAAAACAACCACATAGATACATAGTAATTATTAATTAAATTAGCTTAAGATAAAGGCTAGGCTTTAAACATAGGTGACTATGTGAAAAAAAATATTTTTCTCTGCTTTGATTTTTACCTATCCAATTGCTATGTTTCTATGTGGTTAAATATATTGCCAAAAACTAATTAGAGCTAAATTAAAACTAATTAGCCTCCTGCAAATGGAGGTAAAAAAGCTACTTCATCACCGTCTTTTAATTTTTGATCTTTATTCACAACAATTTTATTGAGCGCAATTTTATATTTAAAATTACTTAAGGATGGATATCTGGCTAACATATCTAAATTAAGATAAGTAATGTCTAAATTATCATCCATGTCTATCATTTGTTCCTGTGCACCTATAACATCGGTTAATGCTCCAAAAAAAAGTAATTTTATTTTCATTGTATTTAGAATCTGTTTAGATTTCATTCAAATTATTTACAGGTATTGTTTTCATAAAGTTCTCAACTACACTCGAACTGACTAAATGCCCTGTCAATTCGAGCGTAGTCGAGAATAAGGGTGTCGAATAACATAATTTCCATTTAAAATTTGAACAGTTACTTATTGAATTTTATTTAATTCGTCAGGGGTATTAACATTTGTCAAAAGTATTGAATTTGAATCAAAGGGAATAGCTTCATATTTAAAATGCTTTATGATTTTATGAACCGAATATTCTTCATCATCAACAAACGATTTTATTTCCAATAAAATATTTTTATGATAATACCCGCACAATGGCTCTAACTGGTTCTTAATAGAAGGTATTACAATTTGATTGTTTTCGCAATGGTTAATAATATTATTTAATAATTTATCTGAAACAAAAGGCATGTCACAAGCCACTATTAAATTGTGATCTGTATGTGAATGAAACAACCCGGTATAAATACCACCAATAGGTCCGCAATCTTTTATCAGATCGACATATACAGGAATATTCAAATCATTATATGCATTTGTATTGGAAATAATAATGATGGTATCACATACTTTTTTTAATGATTGAATTACTAATTCAATCATCTTTCTTTCCCCTACTTTTGCCAATCCTTTATCATAACCCATTCGGGAGCTTTTTCCTCCTGCCAATACAATTCCGGTTATTTTTAATTTACTCATCGATATTTTTTTACCAAGGATAAAATTCAAGAATCATATTTTCATGTATCATATCCATACTTGAAGGATGCAATGCAATGCCATCAGAACCCAATGTTGCAGCAATATCCCCACTTCCATTCATTCTGTTTGATACAATACCGGTAACATTATTTTTTATAACAATTTTACAAGGGAAATATTCATCCAGCTTTGTTTTCTTTTTTTTGTCGGTAAAAATAGAAAGTAATAAAGGTTTGATTGTTTCCATGCCAAAACAAGCCCGGATAAAGGGTTCTATAAATACCTTTACAGCTACCTGAACCGAAACCGGATTACCCGGCAACCCAAATACCACCCCACCATTTGGCATTACACCAAACCATAACGGAGCTCCGGGTTTAATTTGCACTCTGTGAAATATTTGTTTAACACCCAAGGACATTAACACTTCCGGCACATAATCGGCATCACCTTTAGATACGCCTCCCGAAAGAATTAGAATATCGTTATCAAGTAATTTTTCAATTTCAGTAATAAGCCTTTGTTTGTCATCCGCAATGTGTATTGCTGTTACATCATTAATTGCGTATTTTTTTAAGAAATTTTTAATAGAATAGGAATTTGAATCCCTTATTTGATGAGGAAGAATAGCACTTTCAACGGATACTATTTCATTGCCTGTAGAAACAACAGCAACTTTAGGTTGATTAAAAACTTTCACCTTAGCTTTTCCAAGCACCGCTAAAACTGGTATTGCTCTTGCATCTAAAATGCTGTTTTTGGAAATTATCAAATCACTACTTTTAGCATCTTCGGCTTGTAAAGCAATGTTTTGTTTTACTTTAACAGTAGTTACAACAAATTCAACTATATTATTATTTTCAACCGTATCCTCTAAACGTACTACTGCATCAGCACCTGCGGGAACAGGAGCACCCGTCATAATTTTAATACAAGTACCCGATACTACTTTACTTTTAGAAAATCCGCCGGCTAAGAGTTTTTCGGTAAGTTGTAATTTTACAGCTTGTCCAATATTAAAGTCACTCGAAACAACAGCGTATCCATCCATTGCTGACCTGTTAAATGGCGGATAATCTCTATCCACACAAACATCCTCGGCAAGCACACGGTTTAAGGAATCATCAATAGAAACTGCTTGACAACCAAAATTCTTTGATTGGGCAACAATTAAATCAACAGCTTGCAGAATAGATACCATTTATTTTTTTATCATTAATTATTTGTACTTACTAATGGTCGCCACCTTTTAACATACTGCGAGCATGAAACACAGCAGGCAATATCGCTTCTAAGGATTCTCTTACTCCATTTGAACTACCTGGTAATGTAACTATCAATGAATGATTGATGGAACCAGCAACCAGTCTCGACATCATTGCCAAAGGAGTTCGCATTTGTCCGAACCCACGCATGGCTTCGGAAATACCATTGGCATCACGTTCTATAATTGATTTAACAGCTTCAACGGTTCTGTCGCGCGGACCTAAACCTGTTCCGCCTGTTGTAAAAATAAATGGAACATCATTTTTTACCCATTCCAATATCTGTGCTTTTATTTGCTCCGGTTCATCCGGCAAAATTTTATATTCAACAATATCAGTATTGTAATTGCCCAACATTTCCTGAATCATTTTACCTGAAGTATCTTCACGTTTACCGGCAAAAGTAGAATCGGAACAAACTAATATTGCTGCTCTTTGGCGATTTTTTGTAAATTTTAATTTATCAGATTTTCCACCCGATTTGTGTATTAATTTTACAGAAGATATTTCCAACTCCTTATCATTAAGCGGTTTTAACAAATCGTAAATTGTCAAGCCGCAAATAGAAACAGCGGTCAAAGCTTCCATTTCAATGCCTGTTCTGCCAATTGATTTCCCTTCAACTGTTATCATCACACCATATTTATTGGATACAGATAACAAATCGGATGATGTAGTTGGAGTTAACAATTCAAATTGAATGGATAATCCATCAATGGAAACAGGGTGACAATGAGGAATAAGGTTCTGCGTATTTTTTGCAGCCAAAAAACCGGCAGCTCTTGCCACATCAAACAAATTACCTTTTGGAAGCGAATTGTTTTTAATAAGATTGGCTGTATTTTCGGAACAAGTAACAAAACCAACTGCTGTGGCTTTACGTAACGAAATTTGTTTGGATGTAATGTCTCTCACCTTGTGTTTTATTTTGAGTTATTATTTACAAAGATAGTTAGTTCAAGCGGAGTCGAGAACAAGAATCCAAAATTATTCAATTACCTGAATCATTGGATTAAATGCCTTTGATGCGACTAAAACCTTTTGTCCGACTTTAAGATTATTTATTTCATCCTCTGTTGCAACAACCTTTACAATGTTATTTCCTGCAAGTACATTAACAACATAAATTATATCACTTTTAATTATTTCAATAATTTCGCCGGTTAGTTTAAACTTGCTGCTTATTTTTTGTTCCGAAAAAACAATATTAGGTTTTCCTTCTTTCAAAATTTTGCCTTTGTCAATCACTATAACTTTATCAGATAACTTGTATAATTCGGGAAGATGATGGCTTACTAATATTGTTGTTAATTTATAATGTTTGTGAACCTTTAAAATGTAATCTTGTAATTTAAAGCGCATCTCATCGTCCACTGCAGAAAGTGGTTCATCTAATAAAAGAATTTTTGGTTGTCTTACAATTGCTCTTGCCAATGCAACACGCTGCTTTTGTCCGCCTGACAAATTTTGCGGTTTGCTTTGTTGCAAAGATTCTAATTCCATTAATTCTAATAATTCTTCAACTATCTTTTTGTTATCATTTTTTTGCAAGGCAAACTCCAAATTTTCTTTCACCGTTAAATTAGGAAACAAAGCAAAATCTTGAAATACAAAACCAATAGAACGTTTCTGTATGGATAAATGATGTTTTTTATCTGAACTATCCCAAACTTCACCATCTACTTCAATCAGCAATTTTTCGGCATTTGTAAGTCCGGCCAATATTCTAAGAATGGTTGTTTTACCGGCTCCCGAATTTCCATAAAGTGAAACAAATTGTCCTTTTTCTATATTAAACGAAACATTCAAAGGTTGAGTACCTTTGGATGTTTGTAACATTTTATATGCGTAAAATTGAATCATTAAAAAAGAGATTTTTGCTTAAATTTATTGTTAATCAGGTGCACTGCTAATAATATTGAAAAAGTAAATGCCAATAAAATTCCAGCATAAACATTGGCATTGTGATAATTCATAGATTGTACCTCATCATAAATAGCAATGGAAACTACTTTCGTTTCTTTAGGAATACTGCCACCAATCATCAATACAACTCCAAATTCTCCTATGGTATGTGCAAATGTCATTACAATACCTGTTAACAGCGATGCTTTGATATTTGGCAAAAGAATTTTCACAAGCGTTATAAATTTTGATTTACCCAATGTAAATGATGCTTCTTGTAAAGAAATAGGTAAATTTTTTAACCCCGACAAAATGGGATTTATCATAAAAGGCAAACTATATAAAACAGATGCAATAATTAATCCTTGAAAAGAAAATACCAAACGTAAATTAAAATGCTCCTCAAGAAATTTTCCAAATCCGTTTTCGGGACTAAATGCGATTAGTAAATAAAAACCTAAAACAGAAGGCGGAAGTACCAATGGCAAACTAATAATAGCTTCAACTACAACTTTAAATTTAAACTTACTATAAGCAAGCCAATAGCATAAAGGCAACGCAACAACCAGTAAAATGGATGTTGTAACGAGTGCCAATTTAGCTGTTAACCACAAGGGCTCTAAATCAATCATTTGGAGATAAACTTATTTCGTTTGTTTTGATTAAAGCCATTACTTTATCATTCTCTTTTAATTGCAATTGTTTACAAGCATTGCTTGTAATAATTGATTTGATTATTGTTTCGCCAAACAATAAATTTACCTGACTTAATAATTTACCTGTTTTTATTGATTGAATTATGCAAGGTATTTGATTTTGAACACTTATATTCAACTCAGCATCTTTTGAAATAATTACTTCGGTTTCTTTAAAAATAATTTTTATATCATTCCCCTCTTTCAAATATTCAGCTGTTTCGGAAGTATCCAATACAATGGATGTAAAAACAATATCTTTAGTTGTTTTTGCTTTAACCAAGGATATACCTTCGTGAGATTGAATTTGAGTTATTACTCCGTTTAATACATTCATTTATTTATAAAGATAAAACTTATTCAACGCGTCATTGCGAGGAACGAAGCAATCTCAACCAAAGTATTATAATAGATTGCTTCGTTCCTCGCAATGACGCCACAAACATAGATTTTTCGTTCTAAAAGAACGAGCAAAACCTATTTTACTTTTTGAGTATAGCCATAATACGTTAAAACACCAATCGCTTTTTCTGAAGAAATAAAATCATACAATTTAATTGCAGTTGTATTTTCTTTTGCATGTTTCAAAATTACACAACCTTGCTCTAATGGCGTGTGACTATTTTCAGGAATAATAAAATATTTTCCTTTTTCTTTTATCATTGCCGGACTAAGTGCCAATGATAAGGCGGTAATTCCAATATCTGCCGCACCAAAGGTTACAAACTGTGCCGCTTGTGTAATGTTTTCACCATACACCAATTTGCTTTGAATTTTATCATACATTTTGTAATACTTCATAGATTCAACCGCTTTTTCTCCATAAGGTGCTGTTACAGGATTTGCAATTGAAATTTTATTAATGCTTGCATCCAAAAGCGAATTCATTTGTTTTTCATTCGGATCCGTTTTTTTACTCCAAATTACAAGTTGCCCTATTGCATATAATTTAACAGGAGAAACGGTAAGCTTTTTTTCTTTTAGTTTAGTTGGATAATCCATATCTGCTGAAAAGAAAATATCAAAAGGTGCATCATTTGAAATTTGTTCAAATAATTTTCCGGAAGCACCATAAGTCACCTGAATATCTTCGCTTGGATTTTGCACTTTAAAAACAGTTATTATGGAATCCAGAGCTACTTTTATGTTGGCGGCAGCTACAATAGTAATTTTTGTTTGAGATTGAACATTAAATACAGATAAAATAAGGAAAATTATAACTGCAAAAATTGATTTTTTAGTTTTCATGGTTTTATAAATTTAAGGAATTAGTTAAATATTGCTTTAAATAATTGAGGTTTAAACGTTACCGATAAATATGCCCATGTAGGAATAGTAAGACTCTCTCCTCCTTTTTTAATAATTGCCATGGATGCGGAAGGTACTGCATAAGAAACTCCTAAGTCAATTTTTATATAGGGTTTTGGATTAAAAATAACCCCCAAGTCATTTTCATAACCTAAATAATTATTGATTGTTTCCGTCGTTGTTTTTTTATTATATACCACCTTGTTTATGAAATTATTTTCACTATAAAACAAGTGAAAGTCAGATCTGAATTGTACTTTTTTTCCTGCATTTTTGGTAAAAAATAAGTATGGATTAATTAATCCGGCATTGTTAAGATCACTGGGAAAAGTGGTGAAAAAATCCATATTTCCGTTAAAACGATGTGCAACACCGTATAAGGGAACAAAGTTATGGTCGGATGCGCTTGGTTTTTCTGCATTATTTCCACTGAATACTTCTGCCCCTAAACGAATAATTAAATTATCAGTTTTTGTAAATTTAATTTCCGGTTGAATGTACCAAGCGTTAATATTAGTTCCTGTGCTGTTTGTACCTGATTGGTAATAACCGCTAAATGTGGCGTAAAATTTACCTTTTTCAAATTCCAATCTTCCGCCGTCTGTAAAACGTTGATATACGCCTTCTTTTGAATTTGGTTTTTGATAACCATCAGCCGAATTAATAGTTGTTAATGTAAATAAATCAGATATTTTATATTTCAGATAATGTACCCCTAAGGTTTTATAATATGTAAAACCCGGATTAAAAGTAGTACCAAAAATTGGCTCTCCGTTAGGTTGGTTGACAACACCATTATTACTAGATGTTTGATTAAAAGCAAAAATTAATTCTGAAGAAAGTTTGTCTCCATAATATTTAAAATTTGCAGCGTCGTGTGCATTTGCATTCACTCTCCAGTCATTTTCGGCGAATAACCGTTGGTTATCCAAAGCTATTTTTTGTCGTCCCAGTTTAACTGAAAATTTAGGGCTTATAAATACTTCAGCAAATGCCTCAAATAGTTGTAACGTTGCGTTGTTTGATTTCGGATCGTTCTGTCCCCAAACCCGTACATCCTGTATAGAAGTATGAAGGATAAATTTGTTTTTTTGTTCATAAGTTAATACTATCCTGCTGCGTTGATTGGTAAAAAAGGCGGGAACTGCGGTATCACCAACCGGCACTAAATTTCTATAGCCATCTCTGTACTCTGCTCTTGTTCTTAACTCTGCACCAATTGTAAATGTTTTATCTTTTGGTTTTTCCTGCTCCTTAACAGCAGTCACAGCATTTATAGAATCTACTTCCCGCTGTGTAATCAGTTTTTTTTCGATCAAGAGGTTTAACATTTCAGAACTTTGAGCTTTTACATTTCCCACAAATACAAATCCTTGTATAATTAATCCTGTACTTAATAATGTAATTTTTTTCATAATAGATTGTTTTTTTAATATGCTTTTAAAAACATACCGATGGTTAAAAAAATTTAGAACTTTATTTTACTCGACTCTTTGCTTACGAAATCATTTATTTTTTTCTCTAAGGAATAAAAGGTTTTAATTGCTCGTTGTCCGGCTTCGGTTAACCTTGCTCCACCGCCACCTTTGCCTCCAAGTAGTTTTTCAACAAGTGGAGCTTCCGCCTGTTTATTCATATCTTCTACTAATTGCCATGCCTGACGGTACGACATTTTCATTTCTTTTGCTGCATTGGTTATTGAGCCTGTTTCAGCAATATGCTCCAGCAACCAAATTCTGCCAATGCCTAAAAAAGGACCGTTGGTTTCATCAATCCATACACGCACACGAACCGAATATTTTTTGTTTTTTATCATCAGTATTCTTTTAAATACACACTGCAAAGGTAATAATCATTCGGTGTGCAAATAATTCCATTTTACCCTTCCACATTCACAAACACATTTCCCCCTTCCACTTTTACAGGATAGGTTTTAATAGTGTAATCATCGCCACTAAGGCATGCACCGGTTTTAAGCGAAAAATTTCTTTTATGAAACGGGCATGCCACTTTAGGCTCTCCGCTTTTATCACCAATCATACCACGAGATAAGATCATTTCCTGACGGTGCGGACAAAGGTTTTGCGTTGCATACCATTCGTTACGGGAAGTAAAATTAAAAACTGCAATTTGCAG
>CANFLQ010000059.1 GCA_947447995.1 Bacteroidota bacterium
ATTATCTATTGCTGTTATTTGTTTAGATGTATTTGAGTGTTTGCCATATTTTTTATGACAAGCAGCGCTAAAAACAATTGCAAATAAAATAAATACTACTATTGTTTTTTGCATAATCTGGTTGTTTATATTCTATTCTTCAAAAGCCAAAAGTCGAAACTTGGTGTAATTTTAATAGCTCTTTCTCCCACAATATTTATGCCTATTTACTGCCAAATAATTTTTCCAGTGCAAACATTTCATCGCGCAAGCGTGCAGCTTCAATAAAATCGAATCCTTTAGCAGCAATGTCCATTGCTTTACGTGTTTTTGTAATTGCTTTTTGTAATTCATCCTTGCTCATGTATTGTACCACAGGATCAGCAGCATAATTGATAGATTCATTTTCAATATATGCTCTGCTTAATTTTCCTTTGGAATCTACAATTACTGTTGTTTGTCCCATTATGGAAGCTTTTGATTTGTTTAAAGCAGTAGGTACTAAACCGTGTTGTAAGTTATATGCAATTTGTTTTTGTCGGCGTCTTTCTGTTTCATCAATGGTGCGTTGCATGGATTGGGTAATTTTATCGGCATACATAATTACCCTGCCGTTGATGTTACGTGCAGCACGTCCAGCTGTTTGCGTTAATGCTCTGTCCGATCGTAAAAAACCTTCCTTATCCGCATCCAATATGGCAACTAAGGAAACTTCCGGAAGATCCAATCCTTCCCGCAAAAGGTTGATACCTATCAATACATCAAAAACACCAAGTCGCAAATCACGCATAATTTCTACACGTTCCAAGGTTTCTACATCGGAGTGGATGTAGCGGCAACGGATACCAATGTTGAGCATGTATTTTTGTAACTCTTCCGACATACGTTTGGTAAGTGTAGTTACCAAAATACGCTCATCACGTTTGGTTACTTTATCAATTTCTTCGAGTAAATCATCTATCTGATTGATGCTTGGACGCACTTCAATAATAGGGTCTAAAAGTCCGGTTGGACGAATTACTTGCTCAGCAATAATACCTTCGGAACGCTGTAATTCATATTCGGCAGGTGTTGCACTTACGTAGATAATTTGAGGAATCATGGTTTCAAATTCTTCGTACTTCAAGGGGCGGTTATCCATTGCAGCCGGTAATCTAAAACCGTAATCCACTAAATTTACTTTGCGGGCACGATCGCCGCCATACATAGCGCGTATTTGCGGAAGTGTAACGTGACTTTCGTCCACCACCATTAAAAAGTCTTCAGGAAAATAATCAATTAAACAAAAAGGTCGTGAACCCGGTGAACGGTTATCAAAGTAACGCGAATAATTTTCTATACCGGAACAATAGCCCAATTCGCGCATCATCTCTAAGTCATAAGTAACGCGGTCTTCCAGGCGTTTTGCTTCCAGATGCTTCCCCGTTTCTTTAAAATAATCCACTTGTTTTACCATGTCGTCCTGTATTTGATGAATGGCGCTTTTCATGGTTTCCGGACTGGTAACAAATATATTTGCTGGATAAATAACAACTGTGTCTAGTTTTTCAAATCCTTTGCCGCTGGTAGTTTCAAAGTATTCTATACCTTCTATTTCATCATCCCAAAAAGTAACACGCAAGGAGTAATCGGCATACGCCAAATTAATATCAACGGTATCGCCTTTTACGCGGAAGTTACCACGCAAAAAATCTTCGGTGGTACGGGAATAAAGACTCTCCACCAGTTTATGTAAAAATTTGTTGCGACTGATAATCTCCCCCTTTTTGATACTAATAACATTGTTTTTAAATTCAACAGGGTTACCAATACCGTAAATGCAGGAAACCGAGGAAACAACAATAACATCCCGCCTGCCCGAAAGTAGTGCAGAAGTAGTACTTAAACGGAGTTTTTCAATTTCATCATTAATAGCTAAATCTTTTTCGATATAGGTATTTGAGCTGGGAATAAAGGCTTCCGGCTGATAATAATCGTAATAACTTACAAAATATTCAACAGAATTTTTAGGGAAAAACTGTTTGAATTCGCCATACAATTGAGCTGCAAGCGTTTTATTATGACTTAAAATAAGTGTAGGCTTTTGCGTTTGTTCAATAACATTGGCAATGGTAAATGTTTTTCCAGACCCTGTTACACCCAATAATGTTTGAGCAGGAACGCGATCATTAACCCCGCCTACCAATTGCTTGATTGCAGATGGTTGATCGCCTGTAGGCTGAAAATCTGATATTATTTTGAAATCCATTGATACTAATGTGCTGATTTGAAAATATTAGTAATATAGTTATTATTAAAGTAAAATTAAAGCATTAATTCCTTTTTGAAAAATAATAGAAATTAAAATTTTATGAATCTTTTAATCTTCAAATCAGCATATTAACTAATTAGCACATCCACCTATTTATTCCAAACATTCCAAGCCTCTTCAGCTTGCTGTTGCAGCATGGACAGTCCGTTTACAGCAGTAGCGCCTTTGGCTTTTCCGCGTTTTAAAAATTCAGTTTCGGGAGGGTTGTAAACTAAATCATATAGTAAATGCGAAGGAGAAATAAATTGATAAGGAATATCTGGAGCATCGTTAATGTTAGGATATGTTCCGATGGGTGAGCAATTCACAATCAATTTAAAAGCATTGATTATATTTTCATTCAATTCAACGTAAGTGAAAGTCTTATCACTACTTTCTTGCTTCTTTTCCCTGCTTACAAAATAACAATCAATCCCAATATTTTTAAGCACAAATGCTACCGCTTTTGAAGCACCGCCTGTACCAAGAATCAAAGCACGTTCGTGTTGTATTTCCAAAAATGGTTTTATGGATTGGCGGAAACCGTACACATCGGTGTTGTATCCAATAAGTCTAGGTACATGATACTCTGTACTTGATACTATTTTGATACAATTCACTGCACCAACTGCTTTTGCAGTTTCATCCAGTTCATCTAAAAAGGGTATTACACTTTCCTTGTAGGGTATGGTAACATTTAATCCACAAAGTGTTGGATTATCTATAATCAGTCGAGGCAACAGATTAATATTTTCGATGGGAAATAAATTGTATTCACAACCGGCAATTTTTTCTTTCTCAAATTTTTCGGTAAAATATTTTTTTGAGAAGGAGTGGGAGAGTGGGTAACCAATTAAGCCGTAGCCCCCTCTCTTTGTCTCTTCCCTCAGGGGAGAGGTGTTATTTAAACCACTATTTGTTGTAGCATCCATTTTCTTTTTCGCTTATCACTTAACATCTCCTCCCCTGTGGGGAGGTAGGGAGGGGTTTCTTTTTGCTTTAACAATCTCAATAACTATCGGAAGTACCGAAATAAAAATAATTCCTAAAGCTACCAGTTCAATATTTTTTCTGATCCAAGGAAATTGCCCTAAAAAATAGCCTGCAAATATGAGACTGAAAACCCATATAAAACCACCGATAATATTGAAGGTAAAAAATTTTTTGTAGTTCATTTCTGCAATGCCAGCAACAAAGGGTGCAAATGTTCTAACAATGGGAACAAAGCGCGCCAATATAATTGTTTTTGTTCCGTATTTATCATAAAATTCATGTGTTTTTTGAATGTATTCAGGCTTTACAATGTTTTTCCCTTTAAATTTTAGTTGTACCGCTTTTGAGCCAAGTTTTCTGCCAATCCAGTAGTTGAGTGTATCACCAAGTACAGCTGCTATTAATAATAATACTAGTAAGTAGGTTAAACTTAAATACGGTTTTCCAGTTGTTGCGTTTAGTTGATTGGCAAATAATCCGGCAGTAAATAACAGCGAATCGCCAGGAAGAATAGGCATTACTACTAATCCTGTTTCAATAAAAATTACCAGAAATAAAATTAAATAAACAGCAGTATTGTAATTACTGAATAGCCATTCAAAATCTAAATGGAGTATGTGTTTAAAAAGTTCGATCATAATGCCCCTCTCTTAATCTCTCCCCAAAGGGGAGAGGCGCTACTAAATGTAGTACTTGTTAATATGTTTTTTTAATTAGCTTCTCACCTATTACCTCCTCCCCTTGTGGAGGCTGGGAGGGGTTCCTAATATTTTTCCAACGATGGATCTATTTCATTTGCCCATGCAAGGATTCCGCCTTTAAGGTTGTATACATTATTAAAACCTTCTGCTTCCAATGCTCTGCAAATTGTGCCTGAGCGCGCACCGCTTCGGCAATGGATAACTACCTGTTTTGTTTTTGAAATTTTATCTAGGTTATCCATCACATCTCCCATTGGAATATGCTCACCGCCCATTTCACAAATTTCTAATTCATTATCTTCACGCACATCTATCAATTGATAATCTGCGTGGTCGTCTTGTAATTTTTTAAATTCTGTTACGGTTATTTCTTTCATGTTGTTATTCAATTTATATGTTGAAAATGTTTTGTTTTATTATTTCAACCACATAGAAACATAGTTCCTTGTTTTTTTATTAAGATTGTTAAAATTCGTGTTTATAAAGTTTAACATAGTTTTGAAGCTGAGCTTCAAATATAGAGTTGTACTAAAATAGTTTATCTTCTATGTTAAAAATTTATTTTTCTATATCTACTTTTTGACTATGTTTCTATGTGGTTAATTTTTTAAATTCGATTACTGATTTTCCATTGATTGTTTAAGGTTCTTCGGTAAAAAATTAAAAAAAGTATCTCCTCGAAGTCCTAAACGTAGTGTTTCCAGAGGTATTACATCATCGTAGGAAATATTTCCAAGGTTTGCATTGGGACCTAGTAGTTTTAAAAACCACACCTGTTGAGCTTTTTGCGGTGCTTCCCACAAAATACTATCCCGATCTACTTTGGCTAAAATTTTATTGATAAGCATAACATGTGCGCTGCCGTTAGGTCTGTAAATGCCTACCGTTCCGCTTTCGCGCGCTTCCGCGATTACTTTCCAGGAGCCGGCTTGAAGCTCCTTATTCATCATGGTTGTCCATTTTACAGGATGAATAATTATTCCAGCTTCCTTAGATCCAACTTCTGAAAGTACAGTGAAGTTTTTAGAAAGCGTATGAATGTATTCACATTTTTTATCGTGTGGTAAAACAATGGAACCATCAGATATTTCGGCACAATCTAATTTTAATTTGTCAATTAACTTTACATATTCCTTAAACATACCGCGTATGATGAAAGCTTCAAACAGCGTGCCTCCCAAATAAACTTTCATGCCGGCTTCTTTGTAAAGCTTTATTTTTTGTTCAATATTTTTTGTGAGGTAGGAGGTGCCGAAGCCCAACTTAATAATGTCCGTCAGGTCGCTGTTTTGTGATAAAAAATCTTCAACCTGACGAATGCTTAAGCCCTTATCCATCATCATTGTTATTCCTTTATTGCGCGGTTTTTCGGGGCGTTCAGGAAGATGAGGCAATGTGAAATTCATATATTAATGTGCTTATTAGTTGATTAGTTGATGTGCAGATTTATAATTGGTAAATATAGTTCGCAAAGGTCTAAAAATAATAGGATTAATTTTCAAATTTTTTTTTAAATCAATTAGCACATCAGCACATTCATTAATCAGCACATTACTTTTTATACGATTCAATTAAGTCTGTAATACTATTGTTTTCTTTTAACTGAGGTAAATAATCAAATAGTTCGTTGTGTAAGTCATAGTTTAATTTTAAGGCGTTTTGTAAAAATCCTAAAGCTTCCTGTTTTTGACCAATACTCATCAAACAAGCCGAAATACGGTATTGTAATTCGGCATTTTGAGGGTGGTATTTTATCCCTTCTGCTAATATTTCCAACGATCCATTTTTATTTTCCTGTTCAAATAATAAATTGGCATAATCTAACCATACTTCGGCATTGTCGGGATCCAATTCAATTACTTTTTTAAATGATAATTCAGCATCTTCGTAAAATTGCATTTTTTGTTGTAATTCCCCGTAAATATGCCAATATTCGGCATTTTCTTTTTCAAGTTCAACCGCTTTTTTTATGTAATGGATGCCCTCGCTGGTGCGTTCTTTTGCATCCAATACAATACCTATTCCTAACCAGGCATCTGCCAACTGCGCGTTTAGCGCAATGGCTTTGTTGTAAAATACCAATGCACGATCATAATCTTCTTTTTTCTCGTAACACTCACCAATGTAGTAATAGGTAATGGCTTCGGGCTCTTCAAACTTTAAGGTTTCTTTGTAAACTTCAATGGCATTATCAAACTGGTTTAAGTTTGCCAGTGAATTTGCTTTGTTAAAATATGCCGATGCAAAATCAGGCTGAATGGCAATGGCGTAATCATAAGCATCAATTGCTTTTTCATACAATTCAAGTCTGTTATACGCCACGCCCAAATTAAACCAAGCTGTTATAGTGTATGGATGTCTTTCAATAAAGTTGGTGTAGTATTTTACACTCTCCTCCGACTGGCCGTTCAATTCATAACAAAATGCAAGTTCATAAAGCGCAGCTTCGTTTTCGGGGTTAAATCTAATTGCTTTTTTTAGATAATAAATGGCATCGTTAAATTTAGCCGTATTCTCAAATTCAAAAGCTATGGCAAGATATACTTCATCAATTTCTTCGGTGTTTTCAACTGCCTTTTTAAAGTTTTCTATGGCTTGCTCCGTTAGTCCCATCTGACTGTAAATAGAGCCTTTGGTCATAAACAATTCAGTATTGGAAGGTTCCATGCTTTCCACATACGACAATATCTCCAAGGCTTTTTGGCTTTGATTAGTAGCCGCTAAAATTTGCGCTTTGCGTAAAAAAAATACGGATGAAAAAGGATATTGGCTGATGGCAAAATCAATGGCTTGCAATGCTTTTTTAGCATTGTTCTTATCAAAATAATAATCAATAATATCTTCAAACTCGTCGGTATCAAAAAAGTAATGCTTATTGTTCAATAGCATTTCTTCAAACCTATCTACTAGCATCAATAGTTGCTGAGGGGTTTTGTTCTCTTGTTCGTTAAATTCTTCGCTCATAAATCAATTTGTTTAATTTAATTGACTATAAAATTATCACAATCGATTGTTCCTTTTGTTATGTAAAGATAATCAATATATGAACAAAATTTTAATAAATTGGGGGAATGTTTATTTACAATTTAGGAGTTTGATTGAGGGGTGCTATAACTTACAGAGGATTAGAAAGATACTTAAACCTACCTTTTGGCAAAGGAGTTAAATAAGCAGACTTAATTATGTTAGCTAAAAAGTGTGAGGAGTTTTCTGGGCTTTTTTATATTGGAAATTTGTACATCCGTAATGTATAAGTACTTTTGTGGTTAGAAAAGAAGTGTAGTGTGTAGTTATACTTTTAAGCTAATTGTCGTAAAAATATAATGACGAAATATCTTCGCTGGACTCAATTATTGATTTCTTAAAATTTAATAACGTGAATTCAAAATATAAGAATTGGTTTTTACTTTTTATACTTTCCCTTATTTGGGGAAGTTCTTTTATTCTGATGAAAAAAGGGATGCAGGTGTATTCCAGTAATCAGGTAGCAGCATTGCGTATATTTATTGCATTTATTGCCGTAATCCCCTTGATGTTTAAACACGTGAACAAGTCGCTGTTAAAGCATTGGAAAGGCTTTTTATGCATGGGATTGTTTGGTAGTTTAATTCCTGCATTTTTTTTTACTGCCGCCCAAATTGGTATCAGCAGTTCGCTTACTGCTATGCTTAATACCTTAACACCTGTATTTACGCTGATAGTTGGGGTGTTAATATTCAAACAAAAAACCAGTCTTATTAATGTAGTAGGTATTTTAATAGGCTTTTTGGGAGCAATAGGTTTGTTGATGGTAAGCAAAGGTGGAGCTACCAATACCAATGTGTGGTATGGTTTTTTTGTAGTGTTGGCAGCTATTTGTAATGCCCTAGCAGCCAGTATTATTAAAAATAATTTAGGAGGGATTAGCGCTATTTCCTGCACCGTTTGGTCTATTGGCTTGGTAGGACCTATTGCTGGGGCGTATTTATTTACAACCGATTTTACCTACAGGCTGGCTACCAATCCAATGGCTTGGCAAAGTTTAGGGTATATTGCGGTATTAGCAGTATTCAGTTCGGTAATATCCGTTATATTATTTAATATTTTGATTGGTAGATCCAGTGCTATATTTGCCACTTCGGTAACCTATTTAGTTCCAGTAGTGGCTATAGGATGGGGGTTTATGGACAATGAACAAGTGCTGTTCTGGCACTTTATTTGGATAGGGGTGATTTTGGCTGGGGTATTTCTCGTCAATAAAAAACCGGCTGTTTTGGTAGCAGAATAATGGTGGAACGGATAAATTTTTAAAAAATCTTTGGCACATTCAAATAAATGCTTAATTTTGTCCCCCCAAGAAAAAAGTTCTTGGTTTATTTATTAACAAAAAAACTTAAACAATGTACGCAATCGTAGAAATAGCCGGGCAACAATTTAAGGTAACACGTGGAACGAAAGTTTATGTGAACCGCCTAGAAGCTAGCGAAGGGTCTAAAGTAGAGTTTGACAAAGTGTTGTTAATCGACAACGATGGCAAAATTGAAATAGGAACTCCTTCAGTAGATGGTGCAAAAGTAGCGGCAACGGTACTTTCCCATTTGAAAGGTGACAAAGTCATCGTATTCAAGAAAAAACGCAGAAAAGGTTACCAAAAATCAAATGGTCACCGTCAGCAATTATCTCAAATCCTTATCCAAGGTGTTTTAGCAAAAGGCGAAACATTGAAAGATGAGATTAAGGTTGAGAAAAAAGCTTCTAAGGCTACTGAAGCAGTAGCAGAAGCAGCTCCTAAAAAAGCAGCAAAAAAAGTGGCAGCTCCTAAAGCAGAAGCGGCTCCTAAAAAAGCAGCAGCGCCAAAAAAAGCAGCAGCAAAAAAAACAACTAAAAAATCAGAAGAGTAAGAAGTTTATAGAATACCTAAACTTTTAACTTTATAACTTATAACTTTTAACTTAAAAAAATGGCACATAAAAAAGGCGCGGGTAGTACCAACAACGGCCGCGAATCACACAGCAAACGTTTAGGCGTTAAAATTTATGGTGGTCAATTAGCTATCTCCGGAAACATTGTTGTTCGTCAAAGAGGAACATTACACCGTCCGGGTGCAAACATGGGAATTGGTAAAGACCATACTTTGTTTGCTTTAGTTGATGGTACTGTGGAATTTAAAAAGAAGCGCGATAACAAATCGTATGTTTCTATCATTCCATTTACTGCAGAAGCATAAGATTATTCTAAAATTTCTAAAAAATCTCCTCAGCTTCAATAGAAGTTAAGGAGATTTTTTGTTTTTAAAACCATTGATTTTGTAGATTTGTAAATAATAAATACAATAAAAGATGAAGTTATCAGAATTTTGGAATGAGTTAAATAAAGCCCAGAAAGCTGATATTGAAGCTGGATTCACGGATTTAGAAAAAGGAAATAAAAAGGATTTTGATAAGGTTATTGTAAAATATAAATTTAATATAAACAATTCTAGTTACATCAGCACATCAAAAATCAGCACATCAAATAAATTAGCACATCAATAAATTAGCACATCAAAAAATTAGCACATCAAAAACTATGTTACAACTCAATTACATCCGCGAAAACAAAGAAGAAGCCATTGAACGTTTGGCAATCAAGAATTTTGATGCAAAAGCAATTCTTGAGCAGGTTTTGGAATTAGATAACGATCGTCGTAAAACACAAAACGAATTGGATTCCTTGCTGAACGAGGCAAACATCATTGCCAAACAAGTGGGTGATTTGTTCAAACAAGGAAAAAAAGCAGAAGCAGATGAGTTGAAAAACAAAAGTGTTGCGCTTAAAGAAAGTTCCAACAAACTTTCCGAACAGCTTAAGTCTATTGAAGAACAACAACATAAATTGTTGGTGCAAGTGCCCAATACACCCAGCTTTAAAGTACCCAAAGGCAAAACCCCTGCTGATAATGAAAATGTATATCAGGAAGGAGAAATTCCTAAATTGTATTCCGGTGCAAAACCGCACTGGGAGCTTGCCGAACAATATGATTTGATAGATTTTGAATTGGGGGTTAAACTTACCGGTGCCGGATTTCCTGTATACAAAGGCAAAGTAGCACGCTTGCAACGCGCTTTGATTAATTTTTTTTTAGATAAAGCAACAGCAGCAGGTTATTTAGAAGTTCAACCGCCTATCATGGTCAACGAGGCTTCCGGTTATGGAACAGGTCAGTTGCCTGATAAAGAAGGACAAATGTACCATGCTACCATTGATAATTTATATTTGATACCAACGGCTGAAGTGCCTATTACCAACATATACCGCGATGTGATTGTAAAAACAAATCAATTACCGATTAAAATGTGTGGCTATACACCTTGTTTTCGTAGGGAAGCAGGAAGTTACGGTAAAGATGTACGCGGATTGAACCGATTACATCAATTTGATAAAGTAGAGATTGTACAAATTGCACATCCCGATAAATCTTATGATACATTGGAAGACATGCGTAATTATGTTGCAGGTTTGTTGCGTGATTTGGAATTACCTTTCCGTATCCTTAAACTTTGCGGAGGTGATATGAGTTTTGGATCGGCATTAACGTATGATTTTGAGACGTTTTCAGCCGCTCAGGAAAAATGGTTGGAAGTGAGTTCCGTTTCTAATTTTGAGACCTTCCAAAGCAACCGTTTAAAATTGCGTTTTAAAGACGGTGACACCAAAGCGCAATTGACGCATACCTTAAACGGCAGCGCATTGGCATTGCCTCGTATTGTTGCAACCATGTTGGAAAATTTTCAAACTCCGGAAGGTATCAGAGTTCCAAAAGCATTGATTCCCTATACCGGTTTTGATTTGATAAATTAGGATATTGTTATGCGCGTTCCGTTAATCTGAATCAAGTTTGGAAGGACCAACTTTAGCTCCTTAGATTATACTGGTAATCAGATTTATTTTACTTACTTTGATTTAATAAATTTGAAACCAAGTATTTTTTATAAGTTTGTATAATCAAAAACGTGGAAAAATTCGAAAATAAACTTCAACTTGGAAATGGAATCTATACAACCGTAGAGATTGCTCATATTTTGCAACTTCCTTACTCGAAAGTGCGCTCATGGATTACTAAATATTGGGATGGTGAACTTGGTCAAGCTTATGAAGGAAATTATTCTTGGACAATTGATAAAACAAAAGCTGTTGGATTTCATACTCTTGTTGAATTTTATGTAATGGTTCAGTTTGCCGAAGCAGGTGTTAGCACAAGGCAAGTTTTAAATGCACACAAGGAACTTTCTAAAAAATTTAAAACATCATTTCCGTTTGCACAAAAAGCTGTTTTAGAAAGTATTCATCATGATGGTAAAAAAATATACCTGTCAACGAATGGAGATACAGTAACATTAGATGGAACTAAACAGTTTAATTTATCATTCATTAAAATGTTTTTTAAAAAACTAGAGTTTGATGGCGAATCTTTAGCTTCACGTTATTGGCCTTTAGGTAAAACGCATAAAATTGTATGTGATCCTCATCATAGATTCGGACAACCAACTGTTGAAGGTACAAACATACAAGCAGAAGCTATTTACAAAATGTTTTTAGCCAAAGAACCCATTTCATTTATTGCAGATTTATATGAAATATCTGAAGTAAATGTAAAAGATGCCGTTAAGTTTTTTAAGTCTGCGGCATAAATGAAAAAGTATAAAATTTATATCGATGAAAATCTCCCTCCTAAATTGGCTGATGGGCTTAATACTTTAGTACAACCCCAAAACAAACGTGATGGAATAGATATTGAAATTTTATCCATTAAAAATACATTTGGTCAAGGAGAACAAGATGAAGATTGGATTCCAAAAGTTGGTAAAGAACACGGAATAGTCATTACCCAAGATTTTCGGATACAAACACAAAAGCATCAAAAGGAACTTTACAAAGAAAATGGAGTCGGAATTTTATTTTTTAATCCTCCATCCAATTCAGGTTTTGCATATTGGGAAATGGTTAAACAGCTTGTTAACAGATGGGATGAAATAAAACAAATTATTCAAAAAAATAAACCTCCTTTTGCATATCGCTGTTCTGCTAGAACAAAATTTGAAAAACTTTAATGTTCACCCCTTGATAGCCATAGCTATTCATTAATAAAGTTACGAAGCAGTTGGGCGAAGTGTCCCGCTTCGTCCTATTTAATAAGGCGTCCCGCCTGCATACAATCCCTATCCTACATACTCAAACCTCTTCATTTCTTTCCCTTCAACAACAACTATTTCTGTAAACATTTTTAAAGGTCGTACCCATAGATTTTCGCCTTCCTTTTGGTAAAGGGCTTTGTAAACAACAAGTTCTTCAAGGGTTTCGCTGTGTCTGGCAATACCAATCACTTCGTATTGTTTGCCTTTATAGTGTTGGTATTTTCCTGGTTTAATTTTCATATTGTTTTATTAGTACGTCATTGCGAGGAACGAAGCAATCTCAACCAATGCATTGTATTAGATTGCTTCGTTCCTCGCAATGACGTACTGGGTTTATTATGCTATACCAAAAACGGATTGTGCATTCTTTCAAACCCAATAGTAGTAGGGTTCCCGTGCCCGTTATACACTTTATACTCATCGCCCAAAGGAAATAACTTGTTTTTTATGCTATCGATAAGTGTTTGGTAATGCCCTCCGGGTAAGTCTGTACGGCCAATACTTCCCTGAAATAAAACATCTCCGGCAATCATAAATTTTTGATCTTTATTATAAAAAGTGATGCTTCCCGGTGAATGTCCCGGGGTAAAAATAATTTCTAAACTGGAATTACCAAAATTAATAACATCTCCTTCATTCAGAAATACAGAAGGTTCTGGGGAAGGTTCTGCCTTTAAATTATACATTTTTGCCACCATCATTAGGGAGTCGAGCATGGGTTTGTCGAGCGTGTTCATTTCTAGTTTTAATTCGTATGTTTCGGAAACAAATTTATTCCCCACCACATGGTCGATATGACAATGGGTGTTGATGAGTTTTACAGGTTTTAATTTGTTAGTGGTAATAAAATCGACTAATTCATTACGTTCCTGATCATCGTAACATCCCGGGTCAATAATAATGCATTCCTTGGTTTCATCGTAAAGGATATACGTATTTTCCTGAAACGGACCAAAAGCAAAACTGTGAATTGTAATCATATTTTTAGGGGATAAATTTACTGCAAAGATACCGAAAAATTACTTTGAGCATCATGGCATATTGGCGAGCATATTTTATTAACTTAGCGTTCCTAAATCAATAGTTGTGCGTATCGTTTTTCCTTTATCGACAAAAAAAAATAGAATCAGTTTTATAATTCTGTTGTGCATTTTTGCCAACAGTTATAAAACACTTGCGCAATTTTATACTGGTTCGCAAATGGAGTTTGGTAAAAACAGAGTGAAGTACGACAACTTTTTTTGGACGTATTATGCCTACGATCGTTACGATGTATACTTTTATGAGGAAGGGAAAGACCTTGCTAACTACGTTTCAAAATCTGCAAAAAAACAAATTACTGCCATCGAAAAAATGTTCGACTATTCGGTCGACAATCGTTTTCAATTTTTAGTGTATAATAAACAATCTGATTTTAAACAAAGCAATATTGGACTGTCTGTTGAAGAGCAATACAATACCGGTGGGGTTACGCGTATAGCAGGTACAAAAATTATTTTGTATTACGAAGGTGACCATGCAAAGTTAGACGCACAAATTCGGGAAGGAATTGCTCAGGTGGTGATTGACGAAATGATGTATGGAGGTAGCTTGCGTCAGATGCTTAAAAATAATACGCTTTTAAATTTGCCTGATTGGTATTTAAAAGGTTTGGTGTCGTACGCATCTACCGATTGGAATCCAACTATTGATAACCGTGTGAAAGATGGTATTATGAGCGGAAAATATGACAACATTAACCGCTTAACAGGTGAGGATGCAATTTATGCAGGGCACGCATTGTGGAAACACATTGCCAATAATTATGGCGAAGCTGTTATTTCCAATTTATTATACATGACCAAAGTAAGCCGTAGTGTTGATAATTCGGCTTCGTTTGTTTTGGGAATATCCATGCGTAGCTTGTGGGACGAATGTCTTGCTTCGTTCGGTAATAGATACAATGAAATTGATACTACCAAAACATTGCCAAAACAATTGCCTGTTGTTTTAAGGCCAAAAAAAACAAGAGTATATAGTCAGTTAAAGGTTAGTCCCGATGGAACAAATATCCTGTATACTACCAATGAAATGGGGCAATATAAAATTTGGTTATACGATTCAAAAACAAAAAAAACGAAACGAATTTTAAAATCCGGTCAAAAAATTGATCGTATCAACGATTACTCTTTTCCTTTGCTAGCATGGCATCCAAGCGGAAAGTTGTTTTCATATATCATTGAACGTAAAGGTTATTTAGTAATGCAAACGTATGAGTTGGAAACAGAAAGTGTTTCGGAACGAAACATTACCGGATTTGAAAAAATATTGGATTATTCGTACAGCGATGATGGTAAAAAGTTTGTGATGTCGGCTGTTCAAAAAGGACAAACAGATATTTATATTTTTACAGCTTCGTCGAGTGCATATTATCAAATAACAAAGGATATTTATGATGACTTAACTCCTCGTTTTGTGCATGGTTCAAAAGGAATTGTATTTGCGTCTAATCGCCCAACCGATACGTTGTTCTTTGATCCAAAACGTAGATATGCAGATGGGATGCCACATAAAGATTTGTTTTTTTTCGACAATGTAAGTAAATCGCATCTTTTAAAAAGAATAACCAATACACCAACGGTAGATGAGGCGTATCCTGCCGATTATGACAGCATACATATTTCATATTTGAGCGATATGAACGGAATTACGAATCGTTATGTAGCGCGTTTTGACAGTGTAATAGATTATATCGATACTAGCACCCATTACAGAACAGTTGTAAGTTCTTTTCCAATCAGCAATTATTCCCGCAGTATTTTGTCTCAGGATGTAAATGTAAAAGCAGGGAAAATGAGCGAAATACTTTTCAGGAACGGTAAATATAAAATGTATGTTTCTGATTTGGTAAGTGCTGAAAAGCTGAGCCCTAAAAAATTAATTAATACTTCATTTAAGGAGTATGAAATGATGTTGGAGAAGAAAAAGCAAAGTGAAGACGATAAAAAAGAAGAAAAAATAAATTTAACTCCGGCAGTAGAAAATGTACGTGAACTGGTACAAGAGCCTAAACCTGCCATAAAAGATTCAACCGAAATAGATATTAATAATTATAAATTTGAGAACGAACAACCTAGACCTGTAGCTGTGGTAGAAGTTGCTCCAGAACCTTTAGTTAATACTGATACCAGTGGTATTAGCGGAAAAAAAGCAGATGGTTTTGTGTTGGCAAAACAACAAAATTACAATACCAGTTATTCGGTTGATTATGTTGTATCGCAGTTAGATAATTCGTTTTTGAACAGATCCTATCAAAAATTTTCGGGAGGAGGAAGTCCTTTATATTTGAATCCCGGACTTAACGCATTTTTTAAAGTTGGTATGAGTGATTTGTTTGAAGATTATCGTATAACAGGAGGAATGCGGTTTTCCGGTGATTTAAACAGTACAGAATATTTTTTAAGTTATGAAGATCGTATGAAAAATTTGGATAAACAAATTATAATTCATCGTCAAAGTTTACTATCTACTATTGATAATACTACGTTGTTAAAAATTCAAACACATGATATACGATATGTATTAAAGCGCCCTTTTAGCGAAGTTGCAAGTTTAAGAGGTGCGGTATCTTATCGCAACGACCGAAATATTTATTTATCTACCAACGATGCAAACCTCACAAAACCTGTAAAATATGATAACTGGGGATCTGTATTGGTTCAATACGTATTTGATAACACCATCAATAAAGGCTTGAATTTATACAATGGTATGCGCGCAAAAGTGTTTGGCGAGTTTTATAAACAAATTGATAAAAAGCAAAGCGACTTTTTTGTTGTTGGTACGGATGTTAGGTATTATTTAAAAATTCATCGCGATTTTATTTGGGCAAATCGTTTTGCAGCAAGTTCGTCTTTTGGTCACCAAAAGTTGCTGTATTATATGGGTGGAGTAGATAATTGGTTTAATCCTCAATTTGATAATACTACCAATATTGCAACAAATCAAAATTATGCCTATCAAACATTGGCAACCAATATGCGTGGCTTTTTTCAAAATGCCCGAAACGGAAATAGTTTTGCTGTTATCAATAGTGAGTTAAGATTTCCGTTGTTCAAATATTTTGCAAGAAGCCCTATACGCTCTGATTTTTATCAAAATTTTCAACTAATGGCATTTGGAGATATTGGAACAGCTTGGACCGGTTATTCACCGTATTCGGATAATAATTCGTTAAATACTAAAATAATAGGAACAGCATTAACACCGTATATTATTACATTAAATACACAACACAATCCTTTTGTTGGTGGATACGGTTGGGGGGTTAGAAGCCGTTTGTTTGGCTATTTTGTGCGTTTAGACAGAGCTTGGGGAATGCAGGATGGTGTTGTAATGAAACCGATAACGTATATATCGTTAAGTCTGGATTTTTAAACTCCAAATAAAATAAATTTTAAAAATGAAACAAAGAACGTACAATATGGAAACAGTAATTATTTTACTTATCATCGGATTGGTGGCCGGTGTACTTAGCGGTATGGTTGGTATTGGTGGTGGTATTGTAATAGTGCCCGCATTGGTTTATTTTTTGACCTATTCACAGCATCAGGCACAAGGCACTGTGTTGTTTATGTTTTTATTACCAATAGGTATCTTAGGTGTTTTTAATTATTACAATGCCGGTCATATCGAATTTAAAACTGCATTTATTATGGCAAGTACATTTTTTGTAGGCAGTTATTTTGGTTCAAAAATTTCTATCGGAATTGATCAGGCTACCTTAAAAAAAGTGTTTGGTGTAATTTTGTTTTTGGTATCATTAAAAATGATTTTGGGTAAATAAAATAAGCCTTCACTATTATTTTTTGGATATATAATTAGGAAATAAGCGAGACAGTTTGCAGTTAGTGAAATGTTACGCACAAGGCGCCTACTGACAAACGAAACTCGACTATTGTGTTGTGAAAATGAAAAAATAAAAAGTTGTATTTCAAATATAAATCAATAGGTATAGGCGTTTAGTTATCCCAATTTTTTCTACTTTTATGTTGTGGAAAATCGGGGTAAATTTGTCGGTATGAATTCAATAAAATTCAACCAATATTTTAAGACAGAGGAAGAATGTATAAAATACATAGCCGATATAAAATGG
>CANFLQ010000060.1 GCA_947447995.1 Bacteroidota bacterium
GGTCTTAATTACCTAAATATCGGCTTAATGCTGATAAGCCTGATGGCTGCATACATTCTGCCGTTTGAATTGTTTTTATTTTCTTACGCTGTTTTAGGTCCTTTGCATTACCTCACCGAAATTTCCTGGTTGGATAAAAAAAACTATTTTGTAAAATCTAAAAAAGATATTTGGCTATTTATATTATTGGTATTATTTATAACCATTGGTATATTTAATGCCAAATCAAAAACAACATTATTCATTGGCAGTTTTTTATTTTTAGGATTTACCTACGGTCTAATTTTATTGTATATAGAACAATTAGCCGTTAAATTGCTGTTGGTGTTTCTGGCATTTTTAGTATCACTAATCTTTCATTTTAATACCTATCCCCAACTGCCATTTATGCTTTTCGCAGTTTGGTTACCCACTATTATACATGTGTATTTATTTACAGGGGCATTTATATTATTTGGCGCATTAAAAAGTAAAAGCACATCAGGCATTATTTCGTTTGTAACATTTATAGCCTGTGCTTTTGCCTTTTTTGTTTTTAAACCTCAAAATTTTGGAATCCCAATTACCGATTATGGCAAACAATCCTACTCCCTTTTTAGAATATTAAACATATCCTTATATAAATTATTTGGATTTGGAAGTATGGATATAAATGATGCTGCATTGTATTTTGGATCCAATGCCATTGCCATAATGCGATTTATTGCTTTTGCCTATACCTACCATTATTTAAACTGGTTTTCAAAAACAACGGTCATAAAATGGAATGATGTATCTAAAAAACGCATGACCATAATAATAGTATTGTGGCTTGCCTCGGTAGGATTATATGCCTTTAGTTACAGAATTGGTTTTTATGCTTTATTCCTGTTAAGCATGCTTCATGTGTTTTTGGAGTTCCCTCTCAATCACCATACATTTATTGGAATAGGTAAAGAAATAAAAACACTTGTTAAGAAATAACTTTGCTTTTTATTCCAATATAAATTATAAAAATACTTATCATAATAAGAACATGCGCTAGATCATTGTAATTGAAATAGGCATGTAATGTAAATTTGGATATACTTACGGTTGCCGTTAAAAATGAAACCAAAAAACCATACCCTATCTTTTTATTATAATTATCCTTTGCTTTTAAATGTAATATCATAATAGGAAGTAAACCAATAAAATTTTCGATAATAGTTACCAGGTATTTTTGAAATATCATTAGCGCAATCACAAATATTACAAATTGAATGAGATAACTTTTTTTCCATCTATTAATATGTTTTGAGTTTTTGAGTACTGAATTTATTGTTGCTTGTTGAGCAAAATAAATTGCAATTCCGTTTATTACCTGCATGGGTAACCAAATTGTTTTATATCCAACACCTTCGTGAATTAAAAAAACACCATGGCTGGCAGCTCCAAATAAAGTGCTTATTCCTAATAGTCCAAAAAAAATACTCCAGTTATCGATAACAATATCCTTATTTAATTTGCGTAACTGAATATAAAAATAAAAACAGAAAGCTGTAATTATACAATCGGTAAGCACTGTTACAGGTTCATGTATAGCAACATTTCCAATTGTTATAGTAGTGTCAATCATATTGTAAAAATAGTATTTTTTATAAATGTACAAATAGTACTATTATAATTTTAGTCATAATAAATTGTACTCGATGTTTCTATGTGGTTAGTTTTTTTATTATCCATTATCGTATACCTTATTTTTGCCACTATATTCTTCTTAGAACTTAATAAATTGTACTTTTACAGCATGACAAAAGAATTTTATTTAAAACACCACTCGTTTCATATCAAAGCAATATTTAGTGCTTTGAAAAATATTTTTGAAAGAAACGAATATGCCGACAAGGCAATTGAAAAAGAAATGCGTGCTCATAAAAAATGGGATGTAAAGGAACGCGCCTTTGTTGCTGATGTAACTTACGACATAGTGCGTAACTGGCGTTTGTTATTTGCTGCTGCCGGAGAAGAAGGTAAATTAACAGATAAAACATTGTGGAATGTTTTTGGAACCTATTTAGTTTTTGATGGATATACATTACCAGAGAGCAATTATTTTAAAGGCTTGAATCAAAAAAAAATTATTTCTCAGTTAGAAAAATTTCATAAAATCAGAAAAATCCGTGAGTCGGTTCCCGATTGGTTGGATGCTGTTGGTGAAAAAGAATTGGGTAAAAATTGGGATAAAGTAATTCGTGCCCTTAACCAACTTCCCACAACTGTGTTACGTGCAAACTCTTTAAAAACAACACCAAAAGAGCTACAAACAATTTTAGCAGAAGAAAAAATTACTGATGCTTCTTTAATAAGTTGGTCGCCCGATGCTGTAGAATTAAAATTTCAGCGGAATGTTTTTCGTACCGAAGCATTTCACAAAGGATTGTTTGAAGTACAAGATGCGTCTTCGCAAATGGTATCTGAATTTTTAAATGTAGCACCAGGAATGCGTGTGGTAGATGCTTGTGCAGGTGCAGGTGGTAAAACATTACACCTTGCAGCATTAATGAAAAACAAAGGACGCATTATAGCATTGGATGTAAAAGAAAACAAATTGCTAGAATTAAAAAAACGCGCTACACGTGCCGATGTTCGTATTGTTGAAACAAGAACAATTGATTCATCCAAAGTAGTAAAACGATTAAAAGATACAGCTGATAGATTATTATTAGATGTGCCTTGTACCGGATTGGGCGTGTTGCGAAGAAACCCTGATAGTAAATGGAAATTGAATTTAGAAGAATTAGAAAGAGTAAAAGCGATACAACGCGATATACTTTCCAGTTTTCCGGAAATGACAAAAGTGGGCGGAAAGATGGTATATGCTACATGTAGTATACTTCCATCGGAAGGTGAAGAACAAATAAAATGGTTTTTAGATCAACATAAAGATAAATGGAATTTATTGGGAGAGAAACGTTATTCGCCCGATACATATCATGCTGATGGATTTTATATGGCGTTGTTAGAACGAATAAAATAATTTGTATCTAATCGTAAAAATATTTTTTGATTTATTTTTTATCGTTTTTTTTTTATAATGTACATTTTCAAAAATCATTTTTATAATAATAAATTTATAGTTGTAAAATTACAGAGAGTGTTTGGATGTACTGTAAAATAGATATGTTTAGAAGTTTTTGTTTTTTTTATTTTGTATATCATAAAATTTTATTTCGATGGTTTCTTTTGAAAATGGGAGATGTAAGCGTAATGGGCTAACCGTTATCAACAAATAAGTGTTAATAAAATAAGCTGTGATTTTTAGTTTCGTGTACTTATTTTTTATTACTTCGTATCATTAATAATTAAAAACAAAAAAACCATGGCAAAAAAAGTAGCAAAAAAAGCAGCTCCAAAAAAAGCAGCTCCAAAAAAAGCAGCTAAAAAAGCAGCTCCAAAAAAGGCAGCTAAAAAAGCAGCTCCAAAAAAAGCAGCTCCAAAAAAAGCAGCTCCAAAAAAAGCAGCTAAAAAAGCAGCTAAAAAGAAATAGTAAAAAGAAGGCTCGTAAGAGCCTTTTTTTTTGCCTCATTACCACCTCTCTCTCAATAATATATTCTAGTAGTTCTGAATAGCGCCAATACCAGGCAATTCGTTTAATGTAATTTTTCCGTCAATAAAAGTTATCCCATCAAACAAATTATTTTTGATTAACAAGGCGCCGTCCAAATCGGCATAATCAACCAACGGAGTAAGTTGTGCAGCAGCAGAAATTGCACACGATGTTTCACTCATACATCCGATAAGAATTTTTAAATTGTGTTTTCTTGCTTCTTCAATCATTTTATGTGCTTCATACATTCCGGTACATTTCATCAGCTTTATATTGATGCCGTGAAAACATTCTTTTACGTTGTTAATATCCCATAAGCGTTGAATACTTTCATCGGCATATAATGGCAATGGACTTCTTTCAAAAAGCCATGCAGCATCATCCAAATTGTTTTTTGGTAATGCTTGTTCAACAAACAAAACATTTTTATCACTCAGCCATTCTATCATTTCAAGTGCATGGTGTTTATCTGTCCAGCCTTGATTCACATCCACTGCAATTGGTTTATCGGTAATGGTGCGAATAGTTTCGATGGTAGCTTTATCATTTTCCCCATTTAATTTTACTTTGATAATTTTATATTCATTACCCTCCGCAACTTTTTGTTTTATTATTTCTGGTTCATCAATTCCTAATGTATAGGTAGTATAAGGCGTTTTATTTTTATCATAATTAAAAATTTTCCAGCAGGGTTTATTTTGCAGTTTTCCTATAAGGTCATGCAATGCAATATCAACCGATGCTTTTGCAGCAGTATTGCCCGTTTCAATTTTATCAATCTCATTTAATATACTATCCATATCATAAGGCGATTTAAACTTTGATAAAATGATAGATGCTTTATTTAAAAAAAATAAAACGGTTTCATGTGTTTCGCCTAAATAGGGTGGCATGCTTGCTTCGCCATAACCAATCATTCCATCATGTTGCAGTTGTGTGATAACAATAGGAGTGGAGGTGCGTACCCCATGTGCAATTTTAAAAGGTCGTTTAAAATAAAGTGTATGCGGAGCAAAAGTTAATTTCATTTTTAATTTAGTTTAAAGTTTAAAGTTAGAAAGTTTAAAGTAGTGAGATGCGACTTTGTACGAAATTCCGTACTTTTGATTGAGAAAGTGGATGTAAAATAATTTAGTTATGTAACTTTCTACCTTTAAACTTTCCAACTTTGAAATAACAATGAATATAAACTCCTTATTAAAACGTGCTTTAAATTTTGAATTTTTATCTGCCGATGAAGGTGTGTTCTTATTTAAAAATGCTGCAACTGCCGATTTGATGTTTGTTGCAAACGAATTACGTAAAATTCAAAAACCCGACGGAAAAGTTACCTGGCAAATTGATAGAAACTTAAATACTACCAATGTATGTATTGCCAATTGTAAGTTTTGTAATTTTTATCGTATACCCGGACATAAAGATGCATACATCACCGACATTAAAACTTACAAAGTAAAAATTGAAGAAACATTTCAATTAGGTGGCGATCAACTTTTATTACAAGGCGGTCATCATCCCGATTTAGGATTAAAATTTTATGTTGACCTTTTCAAAGAATTAAAAAGTTTGTACCCCAATTTAAAATTACATGCACTTGGACCACCAGAAATAGCTCACGTTACCAAGCTCGAAAAATCGACACATACAGACGTATTGAAAGCATTAAAAGATGCCGGAATGGACAGTATGCCGGGAGCGGGAGCAGAAATATTGAACGACCGTGTTCGCCGTTTAATTTCCAAAGGTAAATGTACCGGCCGCGAATGGTTGGATGTGATGCGTGCCGCGCACCAACTAAATATGACCACATCGGCTACCATGATGTTCGGACATATTGAAACAATAGAAGAACGTTTTGAACATTTAGTATTGATACGCGATGTGCAAAGCGAAAAACCAACAGATGCCAAAGGCTTTTTAGCGTTTATTCCTTGGCCGTTTCAGGATGACGGTACGTTATTAAAACGTCATAAAGGTATTTCTAACAATGTAACAGGTAACGAATATATTAGAATGATTGCTATGAGCAGAATCATGTTGCCTAACATTATTAATATACAAGCAAGTTGGTTAACTGTTGGTAAAGAAGTTGCTAAAATTTGTTTACACGCCGGAGCTAATGATTTTGGAAGTATTATGATTGAAGAAAATGTAGTATCTGCCGCTGGAGCGCCTCACCGTTTTACTGCTAAAGGAATTCAGCAATCAATTATTGAAGCAGGGTTTCAACCGCAATTACGTACTCAGCAATATACATATAGGGAACTACCCGAAAATATGGTGGAACAGGTTATCAATTATTAATAAGTAAGATATTTTTGAATATACTCACCTAAGTAAAGATTACAATCAAGTGAATATTAAAATCCTTTTATCAGCAACGGTTCTTTTGATGAACATTCCTATGTTTTCGCAACAAAATTTTATTAATGTTCCGTCATCAGAAGTTACAACCAAGAAAAAAATATTTTTCCAGCAACAACTAAATTTTAATGAACTTATACAATCAAATACCACATTGGATTTTGGTTTAGGTGGAGGGTTTGAAATTGGCGTTAATGTGTTGGGATTAAATTTTAGTGAAAATCAACAAACTTTTTTTCATAACGATTCCAGTGATATTGATCCGTATAATCCATTGTTATCTATAAACGCATTAAAACAAATTAAAATAAAAGAAAATATAGCCATTTCGTTTGGAACACAATTAGGTTTGAATTTTGAAACCAGTAAAAAAAAATCGGAAGCCAGTTTAGGATATGGAAATTTATCGATTAAAGATGTTTGGAAAAAAAACAGTACTTTAGTAATAGGCGCGTATTACAATTCAAAACATTATGGTGGGCAAGGAAACAGGCTTGGTGCATGGGTTGGTGCCGAAATTCCAATGCTTGAAAAAATTCACTTTATGGCAGAAAGTGTTATTGGAAATAATTCGTTATCATACACTTCTTTAGGAATTATTTATTATCCTATAAAATGGATGCCATTAACTTTTGGGCTTGCCATTCCTAATACCTCTTCAAATTCATATTCCATTGTATTTGAACTTACCATTATTCCTAGAGTTGCTAAAGAAGAAGAAGAATAATACAGCATATTTAATAATTGTAGTATTTTAAATGTATTTATTTTGCACCCAATAATTTAATGCACATATTACAATAAATTCATTAATTTTAGTTTCTGTTTTTTAATGATGAAAAAAATCCTGCTGCTATTATTTATATTAACTATTGCATCTACCAATGTATTTGCTACGCATAACCGCGCAGGAGAAATTACCTACCAGTGGGTATCGGGTTTTACCTATAAAATTACTATTACAACTTATACACAGTCAAAAAGTATTGAAGCGGACAGGTGTCAATTAACAATTTATTGTGGAGACGGCGATTCGGCCGTTGCACCGCGTATAAATTTTGACCCAACCATTCCAAAAAATTGTGGTAACGGAATAGGAAATGGCGTTTCTTTGGGTAACTATATTCAGGAAAATATTTATGTAACCTATCATACTTTCCCTGCAAGTGGTTTGTATGTTATTACCATGGAAGACCCTAATAGAAATGCAGGTATTTGTAATATTCCAAATTCCGTTAATGCGTCATTTTTTTTGCGTACCGAATTAACAATTAATCCATTTCTAGGACCCAACAATTCGCCTGTATTATTAAATAAACCAATTGATAATGCCTGTGTGGGGCGTTGTTTTAAACACAACCCAGGGGCTTACGATGCCGATGGTGATAGCTTGTCCTATACTTTAACAACCTGCTACGCTAATGGAGTTCCTATATTTGGTTATACCATGCCACCCAATATGAGCCTAACCGATATTGATGCACTTAGAGGGAATATAACCTGGTGTTCCCCGCCAACAGTTTGCCAATATAACATAGCTATATTGATTAAAGAATACCGATTATTGCCCGGCACAAGCAAGCGTTATTATATAGGTTCTGTATTAAGAGATATGCAAATTACGGTTGAAAATTGCGCAAATCATCCGCCAGTTATTAAGCCCATTAATGATACCTGTATTGTTGCTGGATCCAATTTGAATTTTAATGTATCAGCAACCGATCCCGATGGAGACAAAGTAGACCTCACTGCAACTGGTGGTCCTTTACAACTTAGTCCGCAGGCATCCTTTACATCAATTTCATCAGCTGGTTCTGCTACTGGAATATTCAGTTGGACGCCTAATTGTTCCCGTGTACAATTGCTGCCGTATCTAGTAACATTTAAAGCAACGGATAAAAATTCCCCAGCCTTGGTAGATTATAAATCCGTTTTTATACGTGTTATAGCACCTGCTCCAACAGGCTTAACTGCAACACCCAGCGGAGCAAGCATAACTGTTAAGTGGAATGCCGAACAATGTAATGATACAATCGGGAATAATAGATTTATTGGATACCATATTTACCGTAAAAATTCATGCGATCCCTATATTCACGATAAATGCCAAACAGGCGTTTCTCCTCAATCGGGTTATCAGTTAATTGGTTCTACTATTCGCTCTGTTAAAACGTTTAAAGATAATAACAACGGACAAGGTTTAATAAACGGTATCAATTATTCATACATTGTTGTAGCGTATTATTCTGATGGTTCACAGAGTTACGCATCGGTAAATATATGCGCAAAATTAAAACGCGATGTACCCATTATTACCAATGTGAGTATTATTAGTACAGGAAAAAAAGATAGTATATGGACACATTGGATAAAACCAAAAGCTACAGGTAATAATTTGGATACCATAGCAAATCCTCCTCCTTACGAATATAGATTAATGCGCGCTGCTGGCTTTAATCCAGCATCTAGTTCATTCACCAAAGTGGCAAGTTATATGTATCCAACTTTTTATAGTTTAACCGATACAGGATATGTAAGTACAAATTTGAATACTCAGGATTCGGCATATACGTATCGTATAGATTTTTATTCCAACGGAACATTGGTAGGCTCAACAAATACAGCATCATCGGTATACCTTACATCGTCGCCAACCGATAATAAAATAAATTTATCATGGACGGAAGTAGTTCCTTGGACCAATTACCGTTATGATGTATACCGCGAAACAGCTATGGGAAGTAATGTTTTTGTTTATATAGATTCCTCTATCACTCAAACATATATTGATACCGGATTGGTAAATGGAAAAACATACTGTTATAAAATTGTGAGCTTTGGCAAGTATTCCGATACCACATTACAACGTCCGTTAATTAACATATCACAAATAAAATGTGATATTCCTATTGATATAATACCACCTTGCCAACCAAAACTATTTGTTAGCAACGATTGCGAAGCAGTTAAAAATACAATCACTTGGCTTAATCCAAATACCTATTGCAGCGATGATGGTAAAAAATATTTTATTTATTTTGGTCCCACCACATCGTCCCCTTTACTGTTGATTGATAGTGTGAATAATATTAATACCACCACCTATACCCATCAGTTTTTGTACGAAGGTATTCCATCCATTGCAGGTTGTTATGCAGTTACAGCAATAGATTCAACAGGTAATGAAAGTCCAATAATTACTAAACAATGCGTGGATAATTGCCCAGTTTACGAATTACCAAACGTTTTTACACCCAATGGCGATGGTGTTAATGACCTTTTTCATCCATTAATGCCTTACCGATATATAAAAAATATTGATATTAAAATTTATAACCGTTGGGGTGTAGTAATGTTTTCAATAGATGATACCGATATTTTGTGGGATGGTAAAAATATGAGTAGCAAAAAACCTTGTCCGGATGGAACTTATTTTTACCTGTGTACCGTTAACGAAATACGTGTAGATGGCATTATTCCTCACACCTTAAAAGGATTTATTCAATTAATAAACGATAAATCACCCACCCAATAAAAAAATTATGTTTTCAGGAATTATAGAAGAACTAGGGCAGGTTGTTGCACTAAAACAAGAACAAGGCAACCTTCACATCACAGTAAAATCGGGCTATACAAACGATAATGTAAATTTTGCCGAAGCATTAAAAATTGATCAAAGCATTGCACACAACGGCGTGTGTTTAACAGTTGTTGAAATTAAAAACAATACGTATACCGTTACTGTTATTGAAGAATCACTAAAAAAAACCAATTTAGGTTTATTAAAAGTGGGCGATAGTATTAATTTGGAACGTTGTATGAAGTTGGGTGACAGGTTGGATGGACACATTGTGCAAGGCCATGTTGACCAAACCGCTGTTTGCAAAAAAGTGGAAGAAACCAATGGAAGCTGGATGTTCACATTTGAGTACGATGCATCATTGGGCAATATCACCGTAGAAAAAGGTTCGGTATGTGTAAATGGTGTTAGCTTAACGGTAGTAAATTCAAAAGATAATTCATTTTCGGTATGCATTATTCCCTATACCTTTGAACACACCAATTTTAAAAATATAAAACAAAACAGTGTGGTAAATTTAGAGTTTGATATTTTAGGGAAATACATTAGCAAATTAGTGAAACGATAGGTTGATGAGTAAAACCGTTCAAGCCCATATAGCATTAGTTATTGTAAGTCTTATTTATGCCGCCACATTTTCTGTTGCTAAACAGGTAATGCCTGCTTATATTGCTCCTCAGGCATTTGTAGTATTACGCTCAGGAGTAACCCTACTCTTATTTTGGCTGGTAGGTTTTTTATTTATCAAAGAAAAAATTAAAAAAGAAGATATTCCACGTTTAGCAGTTTTGGGTGCCTGTGGCGTAGCTATCAATCAATCTTTGTTTTTAACCGGATTAAGCAAAACCACGCCCATCAACGCGTCCATTATTATGGTATCCAATCCTGTATTTGTGTTACTGATTGCTGCTATCATTTTAAAAGAAAAAATATCCATCAATAAAATTATAGGTATCGGCTTTGGTGTTGCTGGTGCCTTGTTATTATTGCTGTTCAATAAAAATTTTTCTTTCGGTTCCGATACCATTATTGGCGATACCATGGTGCTGGTAAACTCCATGTCGTGGGCTGCATACGTAGTGCTGGTGAAGCCCCTAATGCAAAAATACAACGCATTTACCATTGTAAAATGGGTGTTTTTATTTGGTTTTATGTATGTATTGCCTTTCGGATTTCAGGAATTCAAACAAATTAATTGGGTAGCAATTCCCCCCGATATTTGGAAAGATATTGTATTTGTAGTGCTAGGCAGCACGTTTTTGGTATATACCTTAAATACTTATGCACTAAAGGCTTTAAGCCCTTCGGCAGTAAGTGTGTATGTTTATTTTCAACCATTTTTAACCACGTTAATTGCAGTATTTTATTATCATAACGATGCGCTGGATACCCGTAAAATAATTTCGGGAGTATTGATTGTGATAGGTGTAATATTGGTAAGCAACCCTATTAAAGCTGTTAAGCAAAAAGTATAACTTGTGAATAAAGCAAACACTAATTTTAATTCGTGCAATTCGTGTCAGAAAGAAAAAAGAATAATCTTATATTTGTTTTAAATAAAAAAGTATGATTAAATCAATGACCGGTTTCGGAAAAAATGTAACCGAACTTGCCGGAAAAAAAATTACCATAGAAGTACGATCACTAAACAGCAAATCGTTGGATTTGAATTTACGAATGCCTTATATTTATAAAGCAAAAGAGCTGGAATTGCGTGCCGATATTTCAAAACAAATAGAACGTGGTAAAGTGGACATCACCATTTTTACCGAATCAACCCAGGAGGCATTACCGGTTGCAATCAATAAAACATTAGCAAAAACATACTATAAGGAACTGAAAGACCTGTCGGATGAATTGAATGAAGCCAATACCAATTTATTGGCACTGGTTTTAAAAATGCCGGAAGTAATGAAAGCCGAAAGAGAGGTAGCAGACTTGGATGAAGCCGAATGGAAACAAGTGAAAAAGGCTGTTGATAAAGCCATTGATGCGTTTCAGGAATTTCGTTCCGACGAGGGAAAAATATTGAAAAAGGAATTTAAAACACGTATCGGTATCATTGAAAAATTGTTGGAAAACGTTGTTGACAGCGATGCCGCACGTATTGAAAATGTACGCAAACGCATAAAAAACAACATTGCTGAACTGGTAGAAAAAGAAAAAATTGATGAGAATCGTTTTGAGCAGGAGATAATCTATTACATCGAAAAGTTAGACATTACAGAGGAAAAGTTACGATTAAAAACGCATTTGGATTATTTTATAAAAACCATGGAAGAGCCTTCTGCCGGACGAAAGCTCGGATTTATTTCTCAGGAAATTGGGCGCGAAATTAATACCATCGGCTCAAAAGCCAACGATGCCGTGGTTCAAAAACTAGTAGTTCAGATGAAAGATGAATTGGAAAAAATAAAAGAACAAATGCTGAATGTGTTGTAAAATAGAACGCAGATAACACAGAAAAAAATGATAAACACAGATAATTTTAAACATTCAGAAATTACAGAACGAATTATTAAGGCGTTCTTTAAAGTTTACAATGTTTTAGGATATGGTTTTTTAGAGAAAGTTTATCAGAATGCGTTATTGATTGAGCTTATTGAAAAGGGCTTGTCTGTTGAAAAACAAGGACAAATAAAAGTTTATTATGAGAATAAGGAAGTAGGAGAGTATTTTGCAGACTTAATTGTTGAGGAGTGTGTAATCATTGAATTAAAAGCAGCAGAAGCATTGTGTGAAGAACATGAATTTCAATTAATTAATTATTTGAAAGCGACAGAAATTGAGGTTGGTTTGCTTTTAAATTTTGGAAAAAAACCAGAATTTAAGCGGAAAGTTTTTTCAAACTCTAAAAATCTTATAAAATCATAACAACCAGCGTCATCAGCGTTCTAATAAACAATGCAAGGTAAATTAATCATATTTTCGGCACCATCGGGTGCAGGTAAAACCACCATCGTGCATCATCTGTTAAAGGTGTTTCCCGAATTGGAGTTTTCTGTTTCGGCATGCAGCCGTTCCATCCGTAAAGGCGAAGTAAATGGTGTGGATTATTATTATTTATCGATAGAAGAATTTAAACAAAAAATTGACAACAATGAATTTGTTGAATGGGAAGAGGTGTATACCGATAATTTTTACGGAACGCTAAAAACAGAGATTGAACGCATCTGGAAAAAGGGCAAACACATCATTTTTGATATGGATGTAGTAGGTGGTTTACATCTGAAAAAAGTATTTGGTGATTTAGCAATGGCAATATTTGTAATGCCGCCATCCATACAGCATTTGGAAATGCGTTTAAAATCAAGAGAAACAGAAACACCCGAGAGTATAGCACGCAGAATTGGTAAAGCAGCCAACGAATTGCAAACTGCCGAACTGTTTGATAAAATAATACTAAACGATAAGTTAGAAAATGCTTTTGCCGAAGCCGAAAAAACGGTTTCTGATTTCCTTTCTGAAAAGCAGTGTTTGTGAGTTTTTTTAAACGATGAATACCCTGTTTTTAACTATCAATTGTTCCTTGCCTAAAGTCGGTTTTGTCGTAACAAAATTGTAAATTTGTGTAAAATAAAGCCAATACTTTTTCCATAATTTAATATTGTTTTAATATTTCTTTCAAATGAGCGATGCAATAAAACACGAGTGCGGGATAGCGGTAATTCGTTTAAGAAAACCGTTAAATTATTACATCGAAAAATACGGAACTCCACTTTATGCCATTAATAAGTTGTATTTGCTAATGGAAAAGCAACACAACCGCGGACAAGATGGAGCAGGTGTTGCAAATATAAAATTTGATGCAGAGCCAGGAACCCGCTATATCAGCAGAAATCGAGCAATTGGCAGTTCAGCCATCAAGGATATTTTCGGAAAAATAAATACCAAGTTTGAAGATATATATACAAAAAACCCCTCCCGTTTTAAAGATGCAGCATGGCTTAAAAAAAATGTTGCCTATACGGGCGAACTTTTTTTAGGACACTTACGATACGGAACTTTTGGGGGTAATAGTTTAGAAAACTGTCACCCCTTTTTACGTCAAAATAATTGGATGACCCGTAATTTGGTTGTTGCAGGTAATTTTAATTTAACCAATGTAGATGAGCTTTTTGATGAGTTGGTTCACTTGGGTCAACATCCAAAAGAAAAAACCGATACCGTTACTGTGATGGAAAAAATCGGACATTTTTTGGATGAAGAAAATGAACGACTATATAAAAAATTTAAAAAAGAAGGACATTCTCACGAAGATATTTCCGGACTGATTGCAAGAGATTTAGATGTGCAACGCATTTTAAAAGATGCCAGCAAACGTTGGGATGGTGGTTATGCAATGGCTGGTTTATTTGGCCATGGCGATGCGTTTGTTTTGCGTGACCCTAATGGCATACGCCCTGTATTTTATTATTCCGATGATGAAATAGTAGTGGTAACATCCGAGCGTCCTGCCATTCAAACGGTATTTAATGTACCTATTGAATTGGTAAAAGAATTACAACCCGGCAATGCCTTGATTATTAAAAAATCGGGCACTTTTGGCGAAGTTCAAATAATGGAACCGAAAGAAAAAACGGCTTGCTCCTTTGAACGCATCTATTTTTCAAGAGGTAGAGATGCAGATATTTATTTAGAGCGTCAAAAACTGGGAAGTCAGTTGTGCCCTGCTGTATTAAAATCCGTGGATTATGATTTGGTAAATACTGTTTTTTCCTATATCCCAAGTACAGCCGAAGTTGCTTTTAGTGGTTTGGTTGATGGCTTAAATCATTATGCCAATACCATTAAGCGCCATCAAATATTAATGATGGGCAGCAATGTACGCGATCCGGAATTGAGCAACATACTATCAATTCATCCCCGTGTACATAAAGTAGCCATAAAGGATGCCAAGCTGCGTACCTTCATCACCAATGATAGTCAGCGCGACGATATGGTAGCACACGTTTACGATACCACTTATGGTGTTATAAAAAAAGGCATTGATAGTTTAGTAATTGTTGATGATTCCATTGTTCGAGGAACAACTTTAAAACAAAGCATTTTAAAAATATTAGACCGTTTAGGGCCTAAAAAAATAGTAGTAGTTTCCTCTGCGCCACAAATACGTTACCCCGATTGTTACGGAATTGACATGGCTAAGTTAGGCGATTTTATTGCATTTCAGGCAGCCGTACAATTATTGAAGGATAACTTTAAAGATAACTTGCTGGACGAGTTATATGAAAAGGCAAAAGCACAGGAAGATCTTCCAAAAGAACAAATTACCAATGTGGTAACCGAAATATACAAACAATTTACCCCCGAACAAATATCTGTAAAAATTGCTGAACTTGTTTGTCCTAAAGGTTTAAACGCCGAAGTGGAAATTATATATCAATCCATTGAAGGGTTACATAATGCTTGCCCCAACAATACTGGCGATTGGTATTTTACAGGAAATTACCCAACACCAGGCGGTAATAAGGTGGTTAATAAATCGTTTATTAATTATATGGAAGGTAAAAATGTGAGAGCGTATTAAAAAAAATATAGCTTAGTTTTTTAAAACAAATTCAATTATAATTAAATAAAAATTACAAACTATTAAAACATTAAAAAAAATGAAAAAAATTATTTTCTTAAGCCTTGTATTAGTTTTAGAACTTACTTCACTAAACAGTTGTATGACTCCTAAAAGCACAACTTCCGCAGTAAGTGATGTTTTACAGAGTAAAGTAAGTGCTTCATTAGTTAGCAGTATGGCTCCTATGTTGCTGCAAGCGGGATTAGGTAATTTGGCAGGTAATTTAAATTTGGGAACTCAGTTAAATACAATTATTAAGGATGCTCAAATGGTATCAACATTTAAAAATTTAATTGCCACTAAATATCAAATTCCTTTGGACAAAATAGAAAAGTCTTATTCAGGATTTAATACATTAAACAATGTTGTAAGTTTTATAGGAACTAATGCAAGTTCAAGCATTTTGTCAGCTTTGTAAATTTACTGCAATATTAAAATGTTTGTGCCCCGTTAAAATACGGGGCATTTTTTTTACTTCAGGTTCTTTATTATTTTAAACACTTGTTTTCTTTTGTTATCAATGCTTAAAATATATACATCTTCCAATAGGTTTGAAATATCAATAGAGTAGTTCTCATTTGATATTTTTCCAATCAAAACTATTTTTCCTGATAGATTGCTGATAGAATAATTGCTTGGAATAAAGCTTTTATTTGTTTTTATACAGATATACTCAGATGCAGGTATGGGATATACCTCAATATCATTTTGTAACGTTGTTTGAGTATTTACAAAAGTATTGACTCCAAGATAACCGCTTAAATAGGGAGCTAAATTAAAAATGTTTAGTTGTTGCGGAACTGGCGCAATAGGTGGGTTATTCAAATATTCATTGGAGATATAATACGTTATTCCGTTGGTAGTTGCAATACCCTCCGTTTGATGGAAAGGTAAAGAAAGATTAATCTTTCTTTTATTGCCGCTAAAATATTCGTTGCCTTTATAATCATAAAGCAAGTATATAAAAGGCTGCAAAAATTTGCTGTAACCGCATAATACAATTAGTTTTTTGGATTCCAAAAAGGTTGCACCTGTTATTAAACCTTGCACATCAAAAGTAGTTTTTAAATTTGCAACATAAGTACCTGGTGTTTTTGGAAGTGAATAAACCGATGTTTTATTACTTATCCATTGTTTAGTAAATAAAAAAATACTATCACTGGTAACAATAAATGCTTCGCAATCAAAATCGGTATTTCTGTCGTTTGTAGGAGTAAAATTAGTTTGATTGGAATAAGTATAGTGTATTGTATCTAATACCGGTGTATTGGCAAGGATGGAAATTTTGCTTATCCGAACTATTATCAGATTTGTTCTATTGCCATTGCTACTATTGCCAAAATCACCCAAATACACATAATTATTATCTTGTGAAATTTCTTCCCAATCATCATTAAAAGTTGCGGTTAATGGATACATTTTAGTAACATTACCATTGGCGGTATCCAACTCATAAATGGTAGAATCATTACTATCATTGTGTGTACAAAGGTGATTGTCCCAAACTATTAATCCAGAAGTAGAAGAAACTAAATTATTCAAATTGTAATTAGATGTTGGTGCAATTGAAGTATTATTATACATACAACTGCCATCGTTATTGGTAGCGGAAGCGTTGTAATTGCTTGCCAAAGGGTCAATACATCCGTTTACCTGAGCGTTTAAAATAGTTACCAATACCGATAAACTTAAGGGTAAAATAAATTTCAGGTAGTTCATATTGGATGTTTTTTTTAGTTAAAAAAACAAAGATAATTTAATTTATAGGTATAGGCGTTTAGTTATCCCAATTTTTTCTACTTTTATGTTGTGGAAAATCGGGGTAAATTTGTCGGTATGAATTCAATAAAATTCAACCAATATTTTAAGACAGAGGAAGAATGTATAAAATACATAGCCGATATAAAATGGGAATCAGGTTATAGTTGTAAGCGTTGTGGTGGAAAAAAAAATATCAAGGGTAGCAAACCATACAACAGAAGATGTTTAAAGTGCAAGTATAATGAGAGTCCCACGGCAGGGACAATGTTTGATAAAGTGAAATTTTCTTTACTGGTAGCCTTTCACATTATTTTTAAAATAGCAA
>CANFLQ010000061.1 GCA_947447995.1 Bacteroidota bacterium
CAAATGGCTTACAACACCAATACAAACAACTCAATCCATTAATGTAAACCCGCTAGTAACTACTACTTATACTGTAACAGGTACGGGAACTACTGCTGGCTGTGATGGCGTTGCCTACCCTACGGTTTTTGTTAATGCAACGCCAACGGTTACAGTTACGGTATCCCCTGCAACTATTTGTGTAGGAAAAACATCCACAATAACTGCCACTCCTGCTGGAGCGGCATCCTATAATTGGTTACCTGCAGCAACAGGAAATACATTAACCGTTACACCTTTACTTACTACATTGTATACGGTAACGGTAACAGCTACATCGGGTTGTTTTGCAACCGCTTCGGGTTCGGTTATTGTAAATCCAATACCTGCAACAGGTGTAAACAATGCCACTGTTTGTTCGGGACAAACAGCAAACTTAACAGCAACGGGTGCTGCAAGCTATACTTGGTTACCAAACATAGGAACAAAGGCAGCAGTAACAACACCTGCATTAACAACAAGCACTACGTATACAGTTACAGGAACAACCTTAGGTTGTTCTAAAACAGCAATTTCAACTGTAACGGTAAGCACTACACCTACTGTTACTGTTAATAGTGTAAGTATTTGCGCAGGAGGAACTATAAAATTAACGGCTAGTGGAGCAAATAGCTATACATGGCTACCAGGAGGTAGCACTACTAATCCTATAAGTATTGTAGCTAACTCAACCACTACATATACTGTAGTTGGAGTTAGTGCTGCAAATTGTACATCTACTGCAAAAGCAGGCGTAACAGCATACCCGCAACCTAAAGCAGAATTTGAGGATTTAGGAAAAATGACATTGAGCCAAGCAAACATAAATTTTATAGACCAATCAACCAATGCAAATGGTTGGCTTTGGAATTTTGGAGATTCAGTTACCTCTACTTTAAAAGATCCACAACATATTTATGCCGATACAGGCTTATATGTAATTTGGTTAAAAGTAATTTCGCCAGGCGGTTGTGTGGATAGCGTATTGCATGATATAAAAATTATACCTGATTTGTTAATTTATATACCCAATGCATTTACACCTGATGGAGATAATTTGAATGATGGTTTTAGTTTTAAAAGTTCGGGTTTAACTGCCGAAGGGTTTGAATTTAGAGTGTTTAACCGTTGGGGAGAACAACTGTTTTATACAACTGATATAACTGCTGCATGGAAAGGCGATGATACTAAAGGAACAGCCTGTCCGCAGGATGTGTATGTATACTCTATTGTAATTAAAGATGCTTTTGGTAAGAATAAAAAATACCTTGGAAATATTAATTTAATACGATAATTTATTAATTTATTTAATCAAAAAAGTTCGAGTATATATAATACTCGGGCTTTTTTGTTTTTTTAGGAATGCAACAAGCTAAATTATTTTAACTTTGCAGCTTTATTTATGGCTCTATTCGGACTTTTAAACAACTCAAACAATGCAAATGGTGAAATGTCGTTTTGGGGACATATTGATGCTTTGCGTGGTCATATTATTCGTTCTGTAATAGTTGTATTGGTATTTGGTAGCTTCCTTTTTTGTTATCCCGAATTTATATACGATACTATTATTTTTGGGCCAATAAAAAGTGATTTTATAACGTACCGTGAATTTTGTAAATTATCCCATTACTTAAATTTAGACGATCAATTATGTTTTGGTAATTATAATTTTAAACTCCAAAGTTTAGGTTTATCGGATCAATTCACATCACAAATGTGGATATCCTTTTTAGGAGGACTAATAATTGCGGCGCCTTATGTTTTGTGGGAATTTTATCGTTTTATAAAACCAGCCTTACACGATAAAGAAAAGAAGCTTTCCGTAGGTTTTATTTTTTCATCTACATTACTTTTTTTGATGGGTGTTAGTTTCAGTTATTTTATAATTGTTCCTTTATCGGTTAATTTTTTAGGTAATTATAAAGTGAGTACAATGGTGGAAAATAATTTCACTTTGGATTCATATATTTCATTAATTACAACACTTACTATTGCATCGGGTATTGTATTTGAATTGCCAATTATTGTTTATTTTTTAACTAAATTTGGGTTGGTAACACCAGATTTTATGCGTAAATACCGTAAACATGCAGTTGTTATTATATTGGTTGCCGCAGGTGTTATTACCCCCTCGCCAGATGTTACCTCGCAAATGTTGGTTGCCTTTCCGTTGTATTTTTTGTATGAAGCAAGTATATTTGTTTCAGCTTTTGTGGTTAAAAATAAAGCCTAACCCCCCAACCCCTAAAGAGGTGTAAGTATTAAAAAAATGAAAAATAAAATTACACATACTACACACAATTTTTTCCCTTTAGGGGTTGGGGGCTTTAGGGGCTTGCTGCTTTTATTATTTATATTAATAGGGCATACAGTTTTTTCACAAACAACCAAAGTAAGCGGAAAAATAGTAGATGCAATTACCCGTGAACCATTACCTTTTGTTAATATTCTATTTAAGGGCACAACCGTTGGAGGCACAACAGATTTTGAAGGAAACTATTCTATTGCTACTGTATTGAAAACAGATTCAATTATTGTTTCTTATGTTGGTTATAACCGATTGGTTAGAAAAATTAATTATAGTGCAACACAAGAATTAAATATTGGACTTGCTCAGGGTGTAGAATTGCTTACTGTTGAAGTAAAAGCAGGTGAAAATCCGGCACACCGCATTTTAAGAAAAATAATTGCTAATAAAGATAAAAATAATTCTGAAAAATTAGAAGCGTATGAATATGAGGTTTATAATAAAGTAGAATTTGACTTGAATAATATCAATGAAGATTTCAAAAAAAGAAAATTGATTAAACCATTCTCTTTTATATTTGATAACATTGATAGCTCTAATATTAAGGAAAAACCATATCTGCCTGTTTTTATGACAGAATCGTTATCTGATTTTTATTTCAGAAAAAATCCAAAAACCCGTAACGAAATTATTAAGGCAAGCAAAGTAGCAGGCATTGAAAACGCAAGCGTTTCACAATTTATGGGCGATATGTATCAAAAAGTAAATGTTTACGATAACACTATTTTGGTATTTGGAAAAACATTTGCAAGTCCTATTTCTGATAATGCATTGTTGTTTTATAAATTTTATTTGATCGATAGTATGGTAATTGACGGATACAGATGTTATCAATTACAATTTAAGCCTAAACATAAGCAAGAACTGGCTTTTGTTGGAAATTTATGGGTGGCAGATACTTCGTTTGCCATTAAACAATTAGAATTGAGTATTGCCGAAGATGCAAATATCAACTTTATTAATTCAACAGCAGTGGTTCAAACCTATAATCAGTTTGATAGTGTTTGGATGCTAGAAAAAGAGCGTATAGTAATTGATTTTAACCCCTTGCCTGTAGAAAAGAAAAATCAAAAGATGATGGGTATTTACGGAAGAAAAACAGCATCATACAAAAATTATAAAATCAATAAACTCAAAGAAGACACCTTTTATAATCTCAAAGAAAATTTAAAAGTTAACGATGACGCATTTGAAAAGTCGAAAAATTACTGGGAAAATAACAGACATGATACACTTACAAAAAATGAGAATGAAATTTATCACATGGTAGATACGTTGCAATCGTTACCAGTTTATCGTACCTGGATAGATGTGATACAATTATTTGCATCGGGATATAAAGTAAAAGGCAATTTTGAATACGGTCCATATTATAACATATACTCATACAATCAAATTGAAGGCAATCGTTTTCGTGGCGGATTTAGAACAAGTAATCAGTTTAGTAAATGGTACGAATACAGTGGCTATGTTGCTTATGGAACTAAGGATAAAACATTCAAATATAAATTTGGATTGAGAACATTTATAGACAAAAAACCTCGCACATTAATTGGAATGTATTATAAATACGACTATGAAATTTTAGGACAAAGTCAAAACGGATTTACGTCTGATAATATTCTTACTTCCTTATTTAGAATAACTCCCTTACGTAATTTAACAAGTGTAAATCAGGTAAATGCATATATTGATCGCCAATGGTTTTCTGGTTTTAGTACTATGTTAAGTATTTATAACAGGCAAATGAAACCGTTGGCAGATTTTCATTATGAATACCAATCAAACATAAATACTACTAAATTTAAAGAAGATATTACTACCACTGAAGTTCGTTTATTAGCCAGATTTGCCTATAACGAAAAATTTTTGGCTGGAGTTTTTGATCGTGCAAGTTTAGGTACAAAGCATCCAATTTTTCAAGGGCAATATACATTGGGTGTTAAGGATTTGTTTGGTGGCGAATACAATTACCAAAAAATGGTTGTTAATCTTAGTCATCGTGTACACATAAATCCGATTGGTTATTTTGATTATATTTTGGAATACGGAAAAATATGGGGACACTTACCTTATCCGCTACTTGCACTACCTGGCGGAAATCAAACGTACATTTTTGACCCTTATGCATATAATAGTATGAATTATTTTGAGTTTGCAAGTGATGAATACGCATCAGCATCATTGTACCATCATTTTGACGGTTTCTTTTTAAATAAAATCCCTTTGATTAGAAAATTAAAATGGAGAGAGGTTGCAGGTGGTAAGGTTTTAGTTGGCAGAGTGGGTGAAAAAAATAAAGAGTTGCTTACCTTTCCCGATTATTTGAAAGAATTAAAAAATGAACCTTATAGCGAAGTATCGCTTGGAATTGAAAATATATTTAAAATATTCAGAGTAGATGCTGTATGGCGTTTAACTTATTTGGATAGTCCAAATGCTATTCCCTTCAGTATAAAAGGATCCATGCAATTTACTTTTTAAAATATTAAATGATGATTCTTAGAACAGATAATTTAATTAAAAAATACAAAAATCGTACGGTTGCAAAAAATGTAACAGTAGACGTAAAGCAAGGCGAAGTTGTTGGTCTTTTAGGACCAAACGGCGCTGGTAAAACTACCTCATTTTATATGATAGTAGGAATGGTAAAACCCAATTCAGGTAAAATTTATTTAGATGATAAAGATATAACCAATGAGCCGATGTATAAACGCGCTCAGCTTGGAATAGGATATTTGCCGCAGGAAGCATCGGTTTTTAGAAAATTGAGTGTTGAAGATAATATCAAGGCAATACTTGAAATGACAAAATTAACTCCAGAACAGCAGTCGGCAAAACTGGAAGAACTATTGGAAGAATTTCATTTAACCCATATTCGTAAAAATTTAGGGGATCGTTTATCGGGCGGCGAACGCCGTAGAACAGAAATTGCGAGATGTTTGGCTGCCGACCCTAAATTTGTGTTATTGGATGAACCCTTTGCAGGTGTTGACCCTATTGCTGTTGAAGATATTCAAAGCATAGTTTCTAAGTTAAAACTCAGAAACATTGGAATATTAATTACCGATCACAATGTTCAGGAAACGCTACAAATTACTGATCGAGCATATTTACTTTTTGAGGGAAGTATTTTAAAAGCAGGAACAGCCGAAGAATTGGCAAATGATGAACAAGTAAGAAGAGTGTATCTTGGACAAAATTTTGAGCTGAGAGGAAGCAAAAAAACAGAAGCCGAATAATTTTTTACTCCGCTTACTTATTATCAATAATTGATTTAATTTCTTCTATTTGTAAAATATGACGATTGGTGTGTGCAATCATAAAATGAACCCAATCAACCTTTGTCATTTCTCCTAACATAGGATGTTTAATAGTAATGGTTTCTTCTTTTATGTTGTTGTTATTGATATGCTCAACAATTTTATCATTGATTCCATTCAAATTTTGTTTGGCTACATCAATACTTATAAAACTGCCAGTAGGTTTAGAAAAGTCTGGCGCAACAACCTTAAAACCTCTGTTAATTACCAATAGATTATTTATTTTTTGTTCACCAAATAATTCAACTGGCGCACTCTCTATTACTTTGGCAGGAGTAGTTAGCACTTTGTAAACGGCTTTATTAATCAAAAAGATATGTTCTAATCCTTCCAGTATAGACCAAGTACTTTCCGATTGTTTAAATACAACATCCGCATCGCCTAAATTGGAATACGACTTATGCAGTTCAGTTGTATTGGTTTGTATCTTATCTTGTAAGGTCATTAATTTTCAAAAATTTCAAATTCGTAAAATTCCATAATCTGATTTGCCAACAATTTTTTACATGCGTCTTCTACCTTAGCATTGGCAGCATCTTTAGTATCCGCTTCAATTTCTAACGTAATGTGTTTGCCAATGCGTACATTTTGTATTTCGGCTAATCCAAGATTTTTCATACTTCCTGTTACCGCTTTTCCTTGTGGATCCAACAATGCTTTTAAAGGCATTACATCAATTTCTGCTCTAAATTTCATATTAATTAGTTATTAGTTATTAGCGATTAGTTATTAGCGATTAGTTATTAGTTATTAGCGTTCGTGTAGGTTTATAGTTAATTAGTAATTACAAAAAAAGAAAAAGTTGATATTATTTGTTTTCCCTATTTCCTATTTACTAATTTCTATTAGCTACTACCGATAATAAAACGTACAAAAATATAATAAATGGTATTGCAATGAACTTAAATAGTATTAACAATAGTGCTGAAATTATCAAAAAGCCAAAACGCAATTGATTATCGCCCCAGCTAAAATTTTTGAATTTAAGTGCAAATAAAGGTAATTCGGCAACCATTAAATAAGATAAGATGACGGTTAACGATATTAAAAATACGGGGGTTTGTATGAACTCCGCAACTGCGAAGTTGCCCATTTGTGGTTGAAATTGAACAATAAGTGGTAGAGAACAAACCAGTATCGCGGAGGCAGGTGTAGGAACCCCTATAAAAGAATCGGTTTGGCGGGTATCAACATTAAATTTTGCTAAACGTAGGGCAGAAAATATGGGAATTAAAAATGCAATATAAATAAGCTCATGAGCCAATGAGCCCATTGATTTAGATAACATTAAAAATAGTATAATACCTGGTACCAAACCAAATGTTATCATATCCGCCAATGAATCCAATTGTTTGCCAATTTCGGAATGTACTTTTAAAATGCGTGCAGCAAAGCCATCCAAAAAATCAAGCACAGCGGCAATGCCTACTAGGTAGGCTGCAAAAACTAAATTACCTTCAAATGCACTTACAATTGCCACACATCCGCAAAATAAATTTCCGCAGGTAATACTATTGGGTATGTGTTTTTTTATTGTCATTTACAATTAATAGCTTGAAAAAGGTGCTAAATTACGGTTTTAATTTTAAAATTATCTATTACAAAATTGATTAAAGCTTAATCAAAAGTATAAGCACAGGTAAAAACTCAACTAATTAAATAGTTGTGTATAAATAAATAAACTTTTTCATTTCAATTACGTACACCGCTTTAGTTGTAATTTTCTCATCATTTTTAGTATTTTTGTTATAACAATAACTCTCAACTATGTATAGGTATTTTACCTTTTTTCTTTTTTTCTTTCTTATAGGAGGAGCATCTTCTCAGGATTTGTCAGCTACTATGAAAATGCCTGAATCGATTGAGCCTGGCGATGTGTATACAACAGAAGTTACTATTAATAAAGGACCCATAAATAGCTATATAAAATTTTCACAAAAACTACCTGCAAACTTTAAGGCAACTGAATTAGATGCGCATGGAGGAAGTTTTACATTTGATGACAGTATAATAAAAATTGTTTGGTTTTTCCCTCCTGCAAACAAAGAGTTTACTTTTTCGTATAAAGTTCGTGTTCCGGACGATGCTTCAGGAGTAAAAAAAATAGGAGGCAAAATTTATTATTTTTTTAATACCGATCGTCAGGTGTTTAGTTTCGATAAACAGTTTGTTTCTATTGGTAAGGATAAAAAAGAGATGGTAACTACTTTTGCTACAAAGGTTACAGATACATCTTCAGTGCTTAATCCAACAGTAAAGGAAATAAATGCAGCATTAAGCAATTGCTCAACAATAGTAAAAACAGACTCAGTTTTAATACCAGTGGTTACAAAGGATACAACCAAAAATAGTTTGGTTCAATTGGAGCAAATTAAAGATACCTCTAATACAATAATTGCTAAACCTATAATTAAAGATGTTATACTTGATACATTATCCGCTGCTGTTGCAATAAAAAAAGAAGAAAAAGCGATGGTGCCCGACTCTGCTGTTCCAAAAAATGTTGTAACTGCCGAAAATAAAAATGTTGTAGATACTACGGAATTAATTTATTCGGTACAAGTTGGAAGCTATAAAGACGAGGTACCTTTAGAAACAGCCAATAAATTTTTGCAAATAGCTGCTAAAGGGTATAAAAATTTAAAGGAAAATAATGGATATACCACTTTTGTTGTTGGAAATTTTGGAACCAAAGAAGCAGCAGTTCCGCTTAAAAATCAAATGATTGAAAAAGGTTTTAAAGGAGCGTTTGTAATAGCCTACCCTGCAAAAAATGTATATTCTGCTATTAAAAACAAACAAATTAAAGCAGATCATTCTTCTGCAAATGAAGCATCAACAAAGAATAAAGCAACTAAAGAATCCAGCAAAGTGGAAGCAAAAAATACCGATAATAAAAAGGAATTCTCTCCTACAGCTGCTTCAGATTCGGTATCTACAAAAAAAACATACAGAGTTCAAATAGGTGCATTTAAAGAAGAGGTACCTTTAGAAACTGCAAATAAATTTTTAACTCTGGCAGCCAAAGGAATAAAAAATTTAAAGAACGATTTAGGGATAACCGTTTATACAATTGGTAACTTTTCGTCTCGTGAAGAAGCCTTGTCTCTTAAAAATCAATTAATTGAAAAAGGTTTTAAAGACGCCTTTGTTGTGGCGTTTGAAAACGGTATACTTTTGAAGTAATAGGTGTTACAGTGGAAATAATACTCTCTCTCTTATACACAGCATTATTTATCATTTTAATTTATAAAATAAATTTTTTTGAGGTGGATGGTTTATCTCGCAAAACCTTATCAGCACTCTTTATTTTAAAAATTATATTTGGTTTAGCAGTTTGGTTTGTTTATACCTTTTATTATACCGACAGATCAGCAAACGATGTTTTTAAATTTTTTGATGATGGCGCTATTATGTTCAGTGCTATTTATCAGCATCCAATGCATTATTTGCAAATGGTTTTAGGTATTGATACCAACGCACCTTATTTAGAGCCTTATTACAAAAAAATGGCTAACTGGTATAAACCATGGGCAGCAGCAACGTATCATAACAATAGAATTATCATTCAATTTAACGCAATAGTTTATCTTTTTTCGTTTGGATATTACAATGTACATACAGTGTTTATGAGCTTTTTATCATTTGTTGGATTAACAGGCATTTATAAAATATTTATTCCACTATTAAAAGATAAAAAAAGAGAGTTAGCAATTGCAGTTTTTTTAATTCCATCTGCATTGTTTTGGGGTTCTGGTGTTTTAAAAGAAGGCATTACGTTATTTTCATTAGGAATGATGCTGTTTTTTTTCTACCAATATGTTTTTATCCAAAAAACACTTAAATACCTAGTTTGGATAATTTTTACTGCTTTGATACTTGCCTTTACAAAAATATATGTGTTTGTAGCTATTTTTCCATCATTAGTTGCGTTGGTTATAATAAAAAAATTTAATATCAAACGCATGTTCATTCTGTTTTTACTTATACACCTACTGTTTTTTTTTATTTCGGTAAATCTATATCAATTAAATCCCGAATGGGATATTCTTAAGACATTATCACATAAGCAATGGTCGTTAACTACCATTGCCGAAGATCAAAATGCGGGAAGCCTTATCACAACAAAAGTATTGGAATCAACTACCATTAGTTTTATTAAAAATGCACCAGAAGCAATTATTAATACGTTGTTTCGTCCAACAATAGTTGAATCTAAAACACTATTTATGTTTGTTTCGGGTTTAGAAAATCTCTTTTTTGTTATCGTTATTTTAATCAGTCTGTTTTTTTTAAAAATACCCCCCAAAAAATCGTTACCCTTGTTTTTTACAAGTATATTTTTTGTTATAACATTGGCATTATTGATTGGCATTGTAAACCCTGTGTTAGGTTCTATAGTTAGATTTAGAATACCACTACTTCCGTTTTTTGCAATTATTTTTATAGTATTGATTGATAAACAAAAGTTAGTAATCAAATTTCCATTTTTACAAACTATATTAAAGTAATAATATATTGATAGCAATAAACAACAATTAGTGTTTAAATACGTTGTTTTTACTTTTGTGTATTACAGCTAATTAGTTTAATTTTATCATCTGTTATGATTAAAAAATATAAAATAGTATTTTATTTAGTACTTTATTTTAGTGCTAAAGCGCAAGCACAAGCTCCAAAATACAGTAATGAGTTTTTAAATATTGGAGTGGGAGCAAGAGCATTAGGAATGTCTAATTCCTACATTGTTTCAGCAAACGATGTTACTGCAGGATACTGGAATCCTGCGGGTTTGTTGGGGCTTGGAAGCCAGCATCAGGTAGCATTGATGCATAGCGAGTATTTTGCAGGTATAGCTAAATATGATTATGGAGCGTATGCTACCCGCCTTGATAGTACAAGTGCTTTAGGGTTTACGATGATACGTTTTGGAGTAGACAATATTCCCAATACAACAGAACTTATCAATGCAAATGGTAATGTTGATTATAACCGTATAACATCATTTTCGGCTACCGATTTTGCCTTCTTAGTGTCGTATGCCAAAAAAATTAAAATTCCAGGTTTAAGGATCGGAACCAATGCTAAAATTATTCGTAGAAAAGTGGGTGATTTTGCTGGTTCTTGGGGTTTTGGTATAGATGCAGGTATACAGTACGATTATAAAAAATGGAAGTTTGCAGCCATGGCACGTGATATTACAACTACCTTTAATGCCTGGTCATTTAACCTAACGGATAATATGAAAGATGTATTTTTGGCAACTGGCAATACCATTCCCGAAAACTCTGTAGAAGTTACCCTTCCTAAACTATTGCTAGGAACAGCACGTAAATTTAATTTTAACCCTAAAATTTCATTGTTAGCCGAAGTGAATATAGACGCAACATTTGATGGGAAGCGCAATGTGTTGATAAAATCCAAAGCGGTAAGTATGGATCCTCATTTTGGTTTGGAAGCATCGTATATGAAAATGGTATTTCTTAGAACAGGAATTGGAAATTATCAAATATATACCGACAACGAAGGAAAAAAGGTAAAAACCTTGCAACCCAATATAGGCATTGGGGTACATATTAAATCATTTACCATTGATTATGCTTTAACGGATATAGGCGATCAATCGGTAGCACTTTATTCCAACGTGTTTTCACTCAAAGTGGATATAAATAAGAACAAAAGATGATTAAACATTTACTGATATTATTTATATGCCTGCATAGTTATATTGAGATAAAAGCTCAATCTTATGGCAACGAATGGATCAGTTATTCTCAAAAATATTTCAAGATAAAAATTGCCAAAAATGGCGTGTATCGTTTAGACTCTGCCACCTTAGCTTCTGCTGGCGTTTCTTTAAATAGTTTAAATCCTCGTAATTTTCAAATTTTTAATAAAGGTGTTGAGCAATTTATATTTATAAATGGCGAAAACGATGGGGTATTTAATAGTACTGATTTTATTGAGTTTTACGCACAAAAAAATGATGGGCAATTGGATTCATTATTATATTTCAATACATCATTTATTCCTAATCCTTATTATAGTTTGATAAATGATACTGCCACTTACTATTTGACTTGGAACAGTTCAATCAATAATAAACGAATGAAATTGGAATCAGATGTGTTGTTTGGTTCATACCTCCCAAGTAATTATTTTATGAAAGAAGAAATTCAATCGTATAATAATGGGTACTATGAAGGGGAAACAAATAATGCAGGAGGAACAGACTGCCGTTATGTTGCATCCGAAGGTTATTTTGATGCCAATATACTTACACTTGGCTCTAGCCTCAATTATACCTTAAATACCTCTAATATTTACAATTCATCTTTTGCCCCTAATGCAGCCATTACTACGGTGCTTGTTGGAGCATCTAAAGATAATGGATTGCTTTCCTTATCAACACCAGATCATCATCTTAGAATATCCTATAAAAAAAGTACTGCGGCTTCATATTCGGCACTTTCCGATACAGTATTTAAAGGATACACTGCCAATAAATTTGCATATAGTTTGTCTCCCAATTTATTGGGTAGTATATCAACCAATTTTAATTTTGTTAGTATGCTAGATGCAGGTTTTGTTTCCAACAGAACAGCAATTTCATATATAACAATTAAATATCCACATACGTTTGATTTAGAAGCTCAAAATAGTTTTGTAATGTATCTTCCTGATAACACAACTCAATTAAAATCATTTTTAAACATCAGTAATTTTGTTGCTTTAGGTAATGTTCGATTATATGATTTAAGTAATGGTAAACGAATTGATGTTATTAAAAATGCCAGTAATTTTAATGCGTTGGTTCCAAATTCGGGGAAAGAAAAAAAATGTTTTATCACTTCCGATGGATACATTACAAAAATTACATCGGTACAACCAGTAACCGCCTCGGGGCAATTTACCAATTATTCAACCTTAGCAACCGATTCAGCCTTTGTTATTGTTACCAATAAACTTTTGCTATCTTCAGCTAACGATTATAAACATTATAGAAGTACCAATATTTATGGTGGTTTACACAATGTTGTTTTTGCAGATATTGATGAATTGTACGATCAGTTTGCGTATGGCATTGTAAAAAGCCCATTATCGGTAAGGGGTTTTTGTAATTATTTACTAAACACCTATCCTACCAAACCTCAAAATTTATTTTTAATAGGCAAATCCTTGCACATGCGTTTATGTCGTCAAAATGCAGCTAATTATGCAAATTGTTTAGTTCCATCTTTTGGAAACGCTTCAAGCGATAATTTGTTTACCTCCGGATTAAATGGCACACAACTGGAACCAGCAATACCAACCGGGCGATTAGCCGCAAAAAGTGATGCAGATGTTACAGCCTACTTAAATAAAATTATTCAATACGAAGACCAATTAAATAACCCGCCTGCCGAATGGAAAAAAAAAGTATTGCACTTTGGTGGTGGTAAGTTTAATTACGAGCAACAAGAATTTAAAAACTATTTGACAAATTATAAAGATACTATTCAAAATAAATATTATGGAGCCCAGGTTACTGAATTTTTTAAAACAAATCCTGAACCAATTCAAATAAATACATCTGCCAACCTCAGAAACTTAATAAATAACGGTGTTTCCTTGATGACATTTTTTGGTCATGGTAGCGCAACAACAGGCTTTGATCAAAGTATAGACAATGTAAATTCATACAACCCTATTCCTGGGCATTACCCTTTTTTACTTGCAAATGGATGTTTTGTAGGTAATATACACGATACCGAAATAAGCGATAGCGAAAACTATTTATTAACTCCCGATAAAGGAATGATAGGATATTTAGGTACTGCGGGCTTAGGCATACCTTATACCCTAAACATTTATTCGCAGGAATTTTATAATCAATTAGCACGCAAAAATTACAATAAAAGTATAGGAAGCACTATTCAAAAAACGGTTAGCACCATTCAAAGTGGTGCCGCCGCCGATCCTTTGGTAGCTTCCGTTTGTTATGAAATGAATTTACATGGCGATCCATCATTAAAATTGAATATGTACAACCAACCCGATTATGTGATTACAAACGATAAAGTGTTTTTTGATTTAACCTCAGATGTTGATTCGGTTACCGTTTATATTGTAAGAACAAATATTGGTAAACAACTGAAAGATTCTATCGTTACAGAAATGATACGCACTTTTCCTAACGGACAAACGGAGCTGTATCATGCAAGCAGCCTTGCTCCAGCTTTTAAGGATACCATTTTTTTTAAGGTATATATAGATCAATCTCGTGGAATAGGTATGAATCAGCTAAAAATAACTCTTGATGCTTACAATGAAGTTGTTGAATTAAACGAAAATAATAATACCACCACTCAGATAGATATGTTGATTGAAGGAACGGGGATTTTACCTGTATATCCTAGTGAATTTGCAATAATAGCTAAAGATACAGTTACACTCAGAGCATCTACCATTGATCCATTTGCCGCAAAAAAAAATTATGTTTTGCAGTTTGATACCATTGATACATTTAATAGCCCATTTTTGTTAACTACTAAAATTAACGCCCCTGGCGGAGTTGTTAGCTTTAAACCTGCTGTAACCTTTACAGATAGCACTGTTTATTATTGGCGTGTAAGTGCCGACTCCATTAATACCAAAGGCTATCAATGGAAAGAAAGTTCGTTTCAATACATTAAAAATAAAACAGGCTGGGGACAAGCCCATTTTTTTCAATTTAAAAATGATGATTATCAATATGTAAAATTTAACAGACCACAGCGAAGGTTTGATTTTGCTAATGATATAAAAACAATACAGGTACATGATGCTATTTATTTTTCTGCCCCCGATTATTATCTTATCAAATGGACGATTAACAATTTTCAAAAAACCTATTGGCATTGTAATGGCGTAAATCCAAGTTTTAGTATTGCTGTTATAAATCCCGTTACTGGTGAAAATTTAAAAAGCCCAATCATTCCTAATCCTGCGAGTAATGCAAATAATGGGGTGTATAATGAGTGTCATTGCCGCGATTACGTGCAGGAATCTTTTGAATATTTAGTTACCGATTCGGTAAAAAGAAATTTTTTAATAAATTTTTTAAATAACGATGTTCCTAATGGGTGGTATGTATTGGCTTATTCGATGAATCAACTTAATTATGCTGGTTTTGAACCTGCTTTTTTTACAGCATTTGAAAATATGGGAAGTTCTCAAATTCGTAATATACCTCAATCACGCCCGTATGTGTTTTTTGGTAAAAAAGGAAGTCCCATAGGTTCTGCAAATGAAGTTATTGGAAGTTCTTTAAATTCAGTAATTGATTTCAGCACCACATTTCCAACCAATTTTGATAAAGGTACTATTTCATCGCCTATTATAGGGCCTGCAAAAAAATGGCGCACTTTTCATTGGCGTCAGCATGTTGCAGATAGCCCATTTGTAATTAACTGGGACAGTGTGGAAGTTAAATTAATTGGTATTCAACCAAACGGCACAGAAACTACACTTACTATTTTTCCAAAAGATTCTATTGATATTTTTGATTTGAGCACTTATGCGGATGCTTCTGTTTATCCTCGTATACGCTTAGAAGCATCAATGAAAGACCATGTATTACATACCCCTCCGCAAATGGAGCGTTGGCAGGTTATTTACGATGAAATACCTGAAGGTGCTATTAATCCGCCTCTTGGTTATTACATTAGCAATGATACAGTTCAGGAAGGTAGTTCAATAAACATACATATACCGTTTCAAAATATAAGCAATACCGCTTTTGCAGATAGTTTATTATTCACCTATTGGAACAAGGATGTTAATGGATTAAGTAGCCCTTTGTTTTCTCATGTTAAGAAAAATTTATTAATGCCCAATGAACTATTAATTGATACAGTAAAGCTGAATACCAGCAAATATATTGGTATCAATTCCTTATGGGTGGAGGTTAATCCAATTAATCAATCAAAGTCGCAGTTGGAACAATTTCATTTTAATAATAGTACTAAAATTCCATTTGTTATTTCCTCCGATCATATAAATCCATTGTTAGATGTAACGTATGATGGTATTCATATTTTAAATCGTGATATTGTATCGCCAAAACCCAATATTTTAATAAAATTAAAAGACGAAAATAAATTTTTGGCATTGAACGATACCAACGATTTTAATGTATTTATACAAACCCCTGCATCCGGGGTTGCTAAAAAAGTATATTTTGGATCGGAAATGTTATTTATCCCAGCTGTTTTGCCAAATAACAGTTGTCAGTTACACTATACGCCAACATTTACTCAGGATGGTACGCACCAATTGATTGTGCAGGCAAAAGATAAATCCAGTAATCAATCGGGTGCTGTTGATTATAAAATGAGCTTTGAAGTAATAAATAAATCAAGTATTACTGAAGTGATGAATTTCCCGAATCCGTTTTCTACGTCTACCAAATTTGTGTTTACTATTACCGGAACACAATTACCAACATATTTTAAAATTCAAATTTTAAATATTTCAGGAAAAGTGGTTAGTGAAATTACTCAGGACGAATTAGGTCCGCTTCACATTGGCAGAAACATTACTGAATACGCTTGGAATGGTAAGGATGAATTTGGTGATCAATTGGCCAATGGTGTTTATTTATATCGTGTGGTTACTTCTATAAATGGCGCTGCCATTGAAAAAATGGAAACTGGTGCCGATTCATTTTTCAAAAAAGGATTTGGTAAAATGTATCTGATGCGCTAATGCGCTTGTTAGTAGCAAGCGTTCGAGAGGACATCAATAATCATTATAACTTGACAAAAGGACTTCAAAACAACAAAAAGAAAGACCAAATTATACCGACACGACAGCCCAACGCTTCGTGTTTTAATTTTTTTTCCAGCGCTCAAAATTTTGAAATTCTTTAGCCCACGCACATTGGCACATTGGTAAGCCGCACAAGCCTACACACAAACCAAAGCTCACCAAAGAGCCAATTTACCCACCACACCCAAAGGGTTTAATGTTATTTTCGAAAATATTATTGCGTATTTTTAACCGACTAACCAAACGCCCGACTTAAAAACGTAAATTAGCGGCTTAACATAGAAAATAAAAATGAGTGAAGACCAAAAACGAGTATTAGAACAACAGCTTTGGAATATAGCCAATACGCTTAGAGGTAAAATGAATGCCGATGAATTCCGTGATTATATTTTGGGATTCATTTTTTATAAATACCTAAGCGAAAAAATGGAAATTTTTGCAAATAATATTTTGAAACAAGACAAAATAAAGTTTCGTGAAATAAATGCTAAAACAAAAAAAGCAAACGAATTTATTGAAGCCATCAAAGATGAAGC
>CANFLQ010000062.1 GCA_947447995.1 Bacteroidota bacterium
AATTTTTAGTGGAAAGCACCTTTAATTATCCGGTTTCATTTAATGGTAAAACCCGGTTTTTTCAGGAATACGATCGTTCACTTTCAAAAGAAGACGTTGAAAAAGAAGTATTAACATTGGAGCAAACACAAAAATATTTGGAAGGCAAAACACCTAAAAAAATTATTGTGGTGCATAATAAAATTGTAAATATTGTAATCTAACACATTCGCACGTTCTCGATGAAGTTAATCCTGAGCGGAGCCAAAGGGCTCGAACTGACAACCCCTGTGCGCTGTCATTTCGAGCGTAGTCGAGAAAGCGCGTAAGATTTGAAACACGAATTACCCACAAGCAAAACAATTATGGACTTAGAACTCGAAAATAATTTTAAAGAAGTAGTAAAAAAACTGTCCACGCAGTTTGGCGATGATATGGATATGCAAGCCGTATTATTTATAATCGGACTACAGGAGCTTGGGAAAGGACCTATTAAGCTTTCTAAAAGCGCAAAACTGGATGTGTTACACATTGCAATTTGCACCTTGCTTACACCTTACGGTTATTATGAATATGATGGAGAAGATAAAGACGGTTGGCCACACTGGAAAGCCAATGAAAAATTGCCTCCGCTAAAACCCGGGCAACAACTGCAATTGATGAAACAAGCCGTTGTAGATTATTTTAAAAATAAAGAAATGGTAAATTAAAATTGGAGATTATCGAAGTACAATTGTAATCTCATCCTTTTTTCCAGGCTCATCCAAACGCAAAACACCTTGTCCTGTTAAGGTATCCTTAGTAACGGCTACATCCCAAATTCCAGGTAGAGGAACATCAAATTTTGCTACTCCCGAAGCATCAGAAGTGCCCGTATATGATTTCACACCTCCAACAGAAGTGGCAGAAAGCACTACTTTTGCACCACTTACTGCTACACCAACTACATTTTTTACTGTTACAGTTCCATGAGTTACTTTGTCTTTTTTACAAGAAGTAATCATTGTAAATATTATAAAAAGGGATAATATAGCAAGAGAAGTTGAAATTTTAGTAACCAAAGTTTTCATTGAATTTTAGATTTTTATTAAAAAATGTTTATTTGAGTTAAGTTAACGGACAAAAAAATTAACTTTACAATTAGCAAACTTAACTAAATAATTCATGAAATACAAAAATCTTTATGGTCTTATTTCTATTCTAGTGATCACCTTTTTAGGGCTTTCCTCTTTCAAAGGCATTAATAACATTAAAGAACCTGAACCAATAAAAGTTCAGATTGTTACCAATTTTGGAATAATTAAACTAAAACTCTATAACGAAACGCCTTTGCACCGTGATAATTTTGTAAAGCTAATTAATCAGCATTATTACGATAGCCTTACCTTTCATCGCATCATTCAATATTTTGCTATACAAGGTGGCGATCCTGATTCCAGAAACGCTGCACCCAATACAAAATTAGGAGATGGCGGTCCGGGCTACACTATTCCCGCCGAAATAAATCAAAAATTATTTCACAAAAAAGGAGCACTCGCTGCTGCCCGCAAAAGCGATTTTGAAAACCCAAGCAAGGAATCTTCGGGTTCTCAATTTTACATTGTTTTGGGGTCTGTTTATAAACCATCAATGTTAAGTTTACCTGCAACGCGCATCACCAAAATGAAATTATACAACGAAATTATTCGTCGCCCGGAAAATAAAGAGCTGTTTGAAAAAGATCAGAAATATTCAAGAGCCGAAAATATCGATAGCCTACGAATAATTAACGAAATTATTATGAAAAAAGTAGAACAGGAATTGCCAAAAGTGAAACCTTATACCTTTACTGATGAACAAATAAAAGCCTATACCACCGTTGGCGGAACACCTCATCTGGACGATAACTACACCGTATTTGGTGAAGTAACGGAAGGCTTGAACATAATCGATGAAATTGCAAAACAGCCTGTTGACAAAAACGGTAGACCATTAAAGGATATTCGAATGAAAGTTTCAATAATAAAGTAAAACTATCCCTTAATAAGGGGAACTTTAAACTTTGAACTTTAAAACTTTGAACTTATATTTTACCTTTGCAAAAAATTATTCATGGAAATGAAAAACAGAATTGAAGAATTATTGACCGAGATAGAAACATTTGCTGCTGATAATAAAGAGCATGTGGAAGAATTTCGTATTAAAATATTGAGCAAAAAAGGAAAAGTAACCGAACTGTTTGATGAGTTCAAAAACGTTGCTCCCGAAATGCGCAAAGAGGTTGGACAAAAACTGAATGAGCTAAAAAACAAAGCGCAGGAAAAAATAAACACCTTAAAAGAACAATTTGAAAGTACCGAAGATACTACCAAAAAAGGCATTGATCTTACATTGCCCGCCGAAAATATTGCTGTTGGCTCACAGCATCCTTTATCACTTGTAAGAAATCAAATTGTAGAAATATTTTCCAAAATAGGTTTTACCGTTTCCGATGGTCCGGAAGTGGAAGATGATTGGCATAACTTTACTGCACTTAATACGCCTGCCGACCATCCGGCACGTGACATGCAGGATACCTTTTACATTGCCGAAAACCCCGATGTTGTGTTGCGTACACAAACATCATCTGTGCAGGTACACATCATGGAAAATAGCAAACCGCCTATCCGCACCATTTCTCCGGGACGTGTATACCGCAACGAAGCTATTTCGGCACGTGCACACTGTCAGTTTCATCAAGTAGAAGGTTTATATATTGATAAAAATGTTTCATTTGCCGATTTGAAACAAACGCTTTTATATTTTTCTAAAGAAATGTTTGGCGAAGAAACAAAGATACGTTTACGCCCATCTTTTTTCCCGTTTACCGAGATAAGTGCAGAAATGGATATATCTTGTCCGTTTTGCAAAGGCAAGGGTTGCAACATTTGTAAAGGTGCCGGTTGGGTAGAAATTTTAGGTTGCGGAATGGTTGACCCTGCTGTAATTCAAAACTGTAAAATAGATGGTAAACAATACAGCGGTTTTGCTTTTGGTATGGGCGTTGAACGTATTACTATGCTTAAATACCAAGTAAAAGATTTGAGATTGTTTTTTGAAAACGATGTTCGTTTTTTAAAACAATTTAAAGCGGTGGTTTAGGTGGTTAAAGATATTGGTTAAGAAAAAATAACCACATAGGTACATAGCAATAATTATTAAAAATAGTTTGAGCTAGAAGCTACAGCTTATACATAGACTATGTAAAAAAAATATTTTTCTCTAATATCCTTTAAATATCCTTTACTATGTTTCTATGTGGTTAAAAATTTCACCCACTCTAAATCAAATAGATCCAACTATTTTTATAAACGATTTATGACCGGCACTCCCCGCATCCAACAAATTCAAGAAATGCTAAAAAACGAACCCAACGATTCGTTTTTGAATTACGCATTAGCAATAGAATACGCTAAACTTAATGATATTAAAAAAGCAATTGAAATTATTGAAGTTTTGCTTCAGCGCGATGAGAATTATTTAGGCGCGTATTATCAATTGGGACACTATTACGAACAAACCGAACAACCTGAAGCCGCAATATCCACCTACAACAAAGGCATTGCAATTGCAAAACAGCAAAACAATAAAAAAACACTTGGCGAATTAAATGAAGCTTTATGGATGTTGGAGGATTAATTATAATCCTATCCCAACAATGTTTTTTCTACCGCTTTTAAAATAGCGAATGCTTTCTCCGTTGTTTCTGCTTCGGCGTAATTACGCAATACAGGCTCGGTACCGGAAGCGCGTATCATCATCCACTCATCATTATCAAAAAAGTATTTCCAACCGTCAATGGTTTCAATACGCTTTACTTTATAAGGTCCGAAAGATTGGTATTTATTGTTTTTACAATTTTCTACGATGGCTTGTTTCACTTCTTCTTTTAAGTGCATATCACTACGCTCAAACTTAAATGCTCCTACAATTTTATAAACCTCATCAATTAATTGATTCAATGATTTACCCGATTTTACCATGTATTCCCATATTACCAAGCCCATCCAAATGCCATCACGCTCAGGAATATGACCTTTAATAGCAATACCCCCACTCTCTTCACCACCCAACAATACATCTTCGGTTATCATAATGCCGGCAATGTATTTGAAACCAATTTTTACTACTTCGTATTCCAAGCCGTAATGCTCACACATTTTTTTAACACGTGGTGTTACCGAAAATGCGTTCACCACTTTGCCTTTCATCTTTTTCTCATTCACCAAATAACTAATCAACAACAAAATGATGTGATGTGAATCCACAAAATTTCCTTTGTTATCATACAAGCCAATTCTATCCGCATCACCATCGGTTGCTAAACCACAATCAATATCCCCACTTTCAGAAATTAAGGTGGAAAACGGTATTAAATTTTTATGAATCGGTTCCGGTGCTTGTCCGTCAAAACCCGGATTATAATCGCAATGCATAAACGTAATATCAGGTAACAATCGACGCATCGCATTTTGACCGGCTCCATACATGGCATCGTACGCAAAGTTCATGTTGGTATTGCGTATGGCTTCCATGTCAAAATTTTTCTCCACATGTTCTACATACATTGTTTCCAGATCAACGTATTTTATCATGCCTGATTTTACAAAATCGGCAACAGCATATTTTTCAATATCAATTGAATTTTTTTCGGGAATAATGTCTTCTATTTCCTGAATTTTTTCAGGTAATAACGGTCCACCATAACCACCTTTTAATTTAAAACCATTGTAGGATGGTGGATTGTGAGATGCTGTAATGATAATACCAACAGAAGTGCCTAAATTTTTTGCACCCAAAGAAATCATGGGAGTGGAAACAAAATCTTTTGCCAAGTATACTTTTATACCTGCATTGGCAAGCACTATAGCACTTGTTTCGGCAAATAATTCACCAGCAAAACGGCAATCATGCCCCACTACTACACTTGGATTTTTAAAATTTGCCTTTAACCAATCTGCCGTTGCAATGGTAACACGTGCTACATTATCAACAGTAAAATCCTTTGCTATTATGGCTCTCCAGCCATCTGTTCCAAATTTAATTTTCGTCATATCCATTTATTTAGAGGCTAAATATAAGAAAAGCTAGGGGCTGGGCAACAAATTTTATTGTAAAAAGTACGCACAACAACTTGTTAATGAATTCCTCTTCTATCCATTTCTTTTCTGTATTCATTTGCATTGATACAATGCTGATCATACGATTTTGCAAAATTATGCTTGTTGGATAAATCCTCTTTTGCACACATAAAGATGAAATTATTTTTATCATAATTTAATACTGCATCAATGGACGATTCCTGAGCAAAACCGATAGGTCCTGGAGGCAATCCTTTATGAACGTAAGTATTGTAGGGTAAATTCATTTGTGTTTGTTCGTACGAAACACGGTGAATATTAAAATCGCCAATAGCAAAAATTACTGTTGGGTCGGATTGTAATAACATATTTTGCTTTAACCTGTTGATGTATAAACCGGCAATCACTTTTTTTTCCTCATTATCACAACATTGTTCTGCTTGAACAATGGATGCCAGTATCATTACTTCTGTTTGAGAAAAACCAATTGCTCTGGCTTTTTTCTTTCGGGCGGGCGTCCAAATTTTTTTATACTCATTCGCCATTTTATCAAAAAACTGATCTACGGAAGTATTCCAATAAAACTCGTAGGTATTGGGAATAAACAGAGCTTGAACATTGTCGGAGTCAAAACCATATTTTCTCAAATAACCATTGTCGTGCATGGCATGATACAAGGAAACTGAATCCGCTTCAATGCGTCGGCACAATCTGGAAATTAACTGAGTGGTGGTTCTTATACCATTAAAATTAAGTTCAACAGGTTCCTGAATTCCGGCCCTTAATAAATTAATCATGGCATTGTTGTTCATTTTGGCAAGTATGCGATATTTACCGGGTCTTACAGCATTCACATACTTTTTTTTCTCTGCCAAAAATTCAAAGCTTGCTCTGTCTCTTAAAATATTATTTTCATCTAAAATCCTGATAACATCATTAAAATTTGAACCCGTAGGAATATAAATTATGAGTGACTTTTTACCTTCTAAATTTACGTTAGACTGATAAATGGTTTTGTATGCATAATAGCCACCTATTCCGCCAGAAATAAGCAGAATAACTATTATTGAACGAAATATTTTTTTAGAAAATGATGATTTGGTTGCCATGTGACCTCCTGCAATGATTACTTTATTTTTTGCAAAAACAATTCATCTTTAAACGTACCACCCTCACGTACCCATTGCCTTTTAATACCTGCAAACTGATAATTGTGTTGTTGAAACAACAAAACACTTGCTTCATTATCAATAGTAATGTTACAAAACAACTGATGTAAATTCAAAGTAGTAAAACAATATTCTTCCAGTATTTCCAATGCTTCGGAAGCATAGCCATGTCTTCTGTCCTCTTTTTCGGCAATCAAAATTCCAATGCCTGCACGCAAATGATTGGGATCAAAATCAAATAAATCAATGCTTCCTATGGTTCTGCTTTCCTCACCGTTGGCAGGTAAAACGTCAATCATCAACCTTAATTGTTTGGCAGAATAAATATCCTGATGTGCGCTAACAATGTATTCTTCCAACACAAATCGGGAAAATGGAGTTTGGGTGCTACTAATTTTCCATATCTCTGTATCGTTTTCCCATTTGAATAAAACATCAATATCAGAAGGCTCTAAAGCCCTTAATAAAATATGTTGCCCTTGAAGTTTCATTTCTATTAAATTTGAGAATTGGGAAATTTGAGAATTTGAGAATGATTGCTCTTATTGTTAAGACAATAATTTTTATTGTACATTTTTAAAAAATTATATTCACGGTTGTTGCCATAAAACAAATATCAATTCATTTTTTTTCTGTTTCCTATCTTCTGTTTTCTTCCTTCTAAATACCAATTTCCCCTTTAAATACAAACGTAGCTGGACCTTCCAACCAAACATCTGTAAATGAATTATCGGGATGATGATTGAATTTAACTTTTAAATTACCACCTAAAGTTTTAATATCACAGTAATTTTTTTGAGTAGCCACATTTTTAATTGCTGCCACCATAGCCGCTGCTGTTACTCCTGTTCCGCAGGAATACGTTTCGCCTTCCACGCCACGTTCATAAGTACGTACAAATAAATCAGAGCCCGTTTTTTCAATAAAATTAACATTGGTTCCTTTTGCTTTAAAACGATTGTTATAACGCACTTTTTTGCCTTCTTCAAATACATTATAATTGTTTACATCGTTCACAAAGGCAACGTAGTGTGGCGATCCGGTATTTAAAAATGAAAAGTCAGCATTTAATTCTACCTCTTTTACATCGTTCATTTTTAAACTAATAAAACCCGATTTTACTTTTGCTTCGTGCTCACCGTCAATGGCAACAAAATGCGCTGTATCCTTTACCAAACCTAAATATCTGGCAAACTCAACAATGCAACGCCCACCATTACCACACATGCTGCTTTCATTTCCATCGGAATTATAATATACCATTTCAAAATCAACACCTTGTTTTGATTGTAAAAGCATTAATCCATCGGCGCCAATTCCAAAGCGTCTGTCGCAAAGCTTTGCTACCAAAGCATTATCAGCCCGATCAAATTTTAAATCGCGATTATCAATGATGATAAAATCGTTACCTGTTCCCTGATATTTATAAAATTGCATACGTAAATGATCTATCAAATATTGTATAATTATTTTAATTTATTAATGATAGCAGGGTCTGCAACAACCTGATAGGGTTTAAATTCAGTAGACCGTTCCAACTTATAAATGCTTGACATTTTTTTTAAATAAACATCATTGTCCAGCTTATATACTTTTAATCCTTGGGCCGAATTAAACCCATACAACACCAATTTATAATTACTCATTTTATACCCTTTATAGTTTAGCGGCGATTGCCATAACTCCACATTAAAAAAAAGTTTGGAATTATTTCTGTCATCCCTAATTCCACTAACCTTTTGCATCAATGAATCGGATGCCGTATTAACACTTGCCAAAGAAGTTAAATTTATTACTTCTACTATTTTGAAAATTATTAATTCGTCTTTTCTTACCACAATTTTTTCCAAATAATTTGGATTAACTGGTATAGAATCTTTCCTGTATTTATGGATTAATGTATCAGCATTTGACAGTTGCTCCGTTTCAAAATAGATTGTTTTTTTTGAATCCTTGTTGCTCTTATTCGCTTTTTTACCGGTATCCATTGCTGCTGCTTCTCCAGCAAAATCAAAATGATTGGGCTGTATGTTTGTTTCTGAAGTTTTAGATCGCAAATAAAATGTTTTTACAACATTTTTATATAAGTTGAGTTCTTTAAAATAGTCGTCGAGTTTTAATACAAAAAAGCCCCCGGCAATTATTAATCCTGCCATCATACCAAAAATAAACACCTGTAACTTTTCTTTTAAAGTACTCATTAAATAATGTATAACATGAAATTTAGTGTAAAGTTAAACAACCTTTGCAATTGGGTGTTAATTTATGTTAAAATATCTGTAAAATACAATATAGGTACAAGTTTTGCGTCTAGTTTGAAAGTAAATTAACCTATCAAAATTCTCAGAACATGAAAAAATTTGGCAGTGCTTTATTAATAGCAATTTTGGGCGGAATATCTGCTTTAGGTATTAACCAACTTATTCAAAAATCCAACAACAATGATCATTCACAATTAAATTACCAAACACCTGTAAAATACATCCATACAGCAGTTAAAAACCCTGAAAACGAAGTAGATTTTGTAGCCGCTGCAGAAATGTCAGTCCATTCGGTTGTACATGTTAAAACAACCTATTCCCAACAAAAAAATCAATATATCTACGATCCTTTTCGTGATTTTTTCGGACAAAGAGAGCCGCAACAACAACAACAAACCCCAACAGCCAGTGGATCAGGCGTAATTATTTCACAGGACGGTTATATTGTAACCAATAACCATGTGATAGACCAAGCAGAAAAAATTGAAATAACACTTAACGATAAACGCAGCTATACAGCGGAGTTAATAGGAAAAGACCCCACAACCGACCTTGCTCTATTAAAGATAAAGGAAAATAATTTATCCTTCATCAATTATGGCAATTCCGATGTTGTTAAAGTAGGTGAATGGGTATTGGCGGTTGGCAATCCATTCAACCTTACATCAACCGTTACAGCAGGTATAGTAAGTGCCAAGGCGCGTAACATCAATATTTTAGAGAACGATCCATCCAAAGGACTCAATCCGATAGAATCCTTTATTCAAACCGATGCCGCTGTAAACCCTGGAAATAGCGGAGGAGCTTTGGTAAATACCAAAGGTGAATTGATAGGAATTAATTCGGCAATTGCTTCCAACACAGGTTCTTACACAGGTTATTCGTTTGCTATACCTGTAAACATTGCCCGTAAAGTGGTTGCCGACCTGTTGGAATTTGGTGAAGTGCAACGCGCATACATTGGAGTGAGCATACGCGATTTGGATGCTAAACTGGCAAAAGAAAAAGACATTACCGATATAAAAGGTGTTTATGTAAACGGCTTAACCGAAGGTGGTGCAGGCGAAGAAGCCGGTATTAAAGAAGGTGATATTATCACAACCATTGGAGAGGCGAGCGTTAACAACGTTCCCGAATTGCAGGAACAGATCAGTCGCCACCGCCCGGGCGATAAAGTAAATGTTACCCTAAAACGGAACAACGAAGAAAAAATACTGGCGCTGGTTCTGAAAAATAAAAATGGCAATACCGACGTTGTTAAAAAAGAAAAAACGGAAATTATGTCGGCTTTGGGTGCCACATTTGAACAAGTGAGCGCTTCCGACATGAAAAAAATGAGCATTCAAAACGGATTGCGAATCAGTAAATTAAATGCAGGGAAACTCTTGAGTGCAGGGATTAAAGAGGGTTTTATAATTACCTACATCGATAAAAAGAAAATTACAACCATAAAAGATTTGAATTTAGCACTCGAAAATAAAAAAGGTGGCGTGCTTATTGAGGGGATATATCCGAACGGAATGAGAGCTTATTACGGTTTTGGGATATGACACAATCGCCGAAATAGTTTGTTTCACCCCAACGTCATAAAAAACATTACAAATAATTAATAACCAACACAATAAACTCAACCAGTTTAATGTTAAATAATTCTTAAAATTAGTTGTTAATACGCGTCACTTAAAGTACATTTGCAAACGGAATATTTACAGATTCTTAATATCTAAATTAAAAATGAGACAACTTAAAATAACCAAGTCAATTACCAACCGCGAAAGCGCATCGTTGGATAAATACTTGCAAGAAATTGGCCGCGAAGATTTGATTACCGCGGATGAGGAAGTTATATTAGCAAAAAAAATAAGAGAAGGGGATCAGGCTGCTTTAGAAAAGTTAACGAAAGCAAATTTACGTTTTGTTGTTTCTGTTGCTAAACAATACCAAAATCAAGGTTTAAGCTTACCCGATCTTATCAATGAAGGTAATTTAGGATTAATTAAAGCTGCTAAGCGTTTTGATGAAACCCGCGGATTCAAATTTATTTCTTACGCCGTTTGGTGGATTCGTCAATCTATTCTTCAGGCTTTAGCTGAACAATCACGTATTGTACGTTTACCTTTAAATCAGGTAGGTTCGTTAAACAAAATAAACAAAGCATTTTCAAAACTGGAACAAGAATTTGAACGTGAACCAAGTGCCGAAGAGTTATCTGCCGTACTTGAGTTGCCTCAAGATAAAGTTGCTGATACAATGCGTGTTTCCGGTCGCCACGTATCCATGGATGCTCCATTTGTGAACGGTGAAGAAAACAGTTTATTAGATGTATTGGTAAATCATGATTCGCCACGTGCTGACAATGAATTGATGAACGAATCGTTACAACGCGAAATTGAGCGTTCGTTATCTACATTAACTGACAGAGAACGCGATGTAGTAAGATTGTTTTTTGGTATCGGTATCAACCACGGATTAACATTGGAAGAAATCGGCGCTAAATTTGACCTTACTCGTGAACGTGTTCGTCAGATAAAAGAAAAAGCGATTCGCAGATTACGTCATAATTCACGTAGCAAATTATTAAAAACATATTTAGGCTAGTTCCTAATCTAAAATGTCTGAGAAACAATGATAACCGCATCAACGTCCTTGAAAAAATTAAAACTTTTCCCTGATGTTGATGCGGTTTAATTTTATAATGCATTATTCAACAAATTAAACAACCTATTTTAAACTATGACACTAGACACTTTGGAACCTACAAGAGGAAAAGCAAAAGGCTCGTATGAAGCAGAGCTAAACGATTGGATTGAACATGAAAAAGCTGCAATAGATCTTATTGGAATTATCGGAAAACTTTGGTTTGAAAAATCAATTGAACTCATCTTGTTCAGAAATAAATTAGTTGACAGAAGTGCGAGCGAAATTATGAATTTGCATTTATACTCCAAAGACATTGTTAAAAAACCAATCAATGTAATGGATTCAGTAATGTTGGCAAAAGAAGTTTTAAAAGCCGATGTTTGTCCTTCACGTGTAGATATTGGTAAATTAGTATACGAATGGTACCAAGAAAAAAACAACTTTAAAACGGCTACCGATTTTATTGCAAATAAATTATCCGGTTTAATTGGTGTTGAACACAACATCACCCCTAAAGATGTTGTATTATATGGCTTTGGACGTATCGGACGTATTGCTGCACGCGAGCTTATTGCACAAGCAGGTAAGGGCGAACAATTGAGATTGAGAGCCATTGTTACTCGCGGTAACAGCGATAAAGAAATTGTAAAACGTGCCGATTTATTGCGTACCGACTCTGTTCACGGTTCATTCCCAGGAACAATCATTGAAGACCTTGAGAAAAAAGCATTGATCATTAACGGACATACTGTTTACATGATAGATGCGAAAAACCCGGAAGATATTGATTATACAGCTTACGGCATCAATGACGCATTAATCATTGACAATACCGGTGTTTTTAGAGACAGAGCAGAACTTAGCCGCCATTTAAAAGCAAAAGGTGCTTCTAAAGTATTATTAACAGCGCCTGCGGGTGGCGATATAGCAAACGTTGTACACGGTGTTAATCATGAAACTGTTGACGTTACTAAAGATACTATTTTCTCTGCCGCATCGTGTACCACCAACGCCATTATGCCGGTTTTACAGGTAATTCACACTAAATTTGGAATTGCACGCGGACATATTGAAACGGTTCACTCCTACACCAACGATCAAAACTTACTGGACAACTACCATTCTAAATACCGCAGAGGTCGATCCGCAGCATTAAACATGGTTATTACGGAAACAGGTGCTGAAAGTGCTTTGAAAAAAGTATTACCAATATTATCCGGTAAATTTACTGCTAACTCCGTTCGTGTACCAACACCAAACGTTTCTTTGGCAATTTTAAGTATGACTATTGATAAAGCTGTTACAGTTGAAGAAGTAAACGAAATAATGAAGGATGCTGCTTTAAATGGTAACCTGGTTGAACAAATTCAATATATCAATTCGAACGAATTTGTTTCCACAGATGCAATTGGAAACCCTTGTCCTTCGGTATTCGACAGCCAAGCAACCATTGTAGGGCCGGATAAGAAAAACATTGTATTGTACGTTTGGTATGATAACGAATATGGATATACCCGTCAGGTAATTCGTTTTTCAAAATACATTGCCGAAGTTAGAAGAATGGTGTATTACTAATTTTTATTTAAAAATTTTAACCACAAGGCACATAGCTGAAAACTATGTGCCTTGTGGTTTATAAATAAATTTGATGATGATTGTGCTCAACGTATTGCTATATTATTTAGTGATTATTCCCATTTCTCTTCTCCCTTTCCCAGTATTATATGGCATTTCTAACTTTTTATATGTAATTTTCTATCATGTGATTGGTTATCGCAAAAAAGTAATTTATCAAAATATTAGCAATTCATTTCCAGAAAAATCAGAAAAAGAACGCATAGAAATTTGCAAGAAATTTTACAGGCATTTTTGTGACCTCATCGTTGAAAGCCTTAAAACATTTACCATATCCGAAAAACAAGTACTCAAAAGAGTTGTTTGCAAAAACCCTGAAGGCATTGATAAGTATTTTGATCAAAATCGAAGTGTAATTATTGCCGGTGGACATTACAATAATTGGGAAATATTTGCTGTAGCCGTTGATGCACTTGTAAAACACAAAACAGTTGCCCTATACACGCCATTAAGCAATAAATATTTTGATGGTAAAATGCGCACCACAAGGGGCAAATTTGGTTTAACAATGGTATCAACAAAAAAAATAAAACGTTATTTAGAAGAACATTCCAACGATTTAATGACGATTATTTTCGGATTTGATCAATCGCCACCTAACCCAAGAAGCGCACATTGGATGAGATTTTTAAATCAAGATACCGGTGTGCAATTAGGAACAGAAAAGTTTGCAAAAGATTTTAATATTCCGGTAGTATATGGCCGAATTAACAAAGAAAAAAGAGGTCATTATAGTTTTGAGTTTTTTGATGTTACAGATACTCCAAAAGAAACTGCTCCCGGTGAAATTACCGAAATAATTACACGCCATTTAGAAGCCGATATTAGAGCAATACCTCAATACTGGTTGTGGAGCCATAGGAGATGGAAACATAAAAGACCGGAAGGTAGATAGTTTAAAATTTTCGATTTTTTGAGTTAGCTACAAATTGTAGTCAACCGAAAATCTTAAAATAAAAACTGAATTATTATGTACATTTACTACTGAAAACATGTCACTACAAGATACATATCAACGAATAGACCAACTAAGAAAAGAGTTGGATACCTTCAGACCTCTAAAGCCTGAAGATGAAAGAAGGATAATGGATAAGTTCCGTCTAGATTGGAATTACCACTCTTCCAATATTGAAGGCAATACACTTACTTATGGAGAAACGAAAGCTCTTCTATTATTTGGTATTACAGCAGATGGAAAGCCATTTAAAGACCATTTGGAAATACAGGGACATAATGAAGCGGTGAAATGGGTTGAAGAAGTTATTCAACAAGAAAGACCATTAACAGAAAATTTTATTCGTGAATTACACGAGGTAATTTTAAAAAAGGCTTATGAAGTAGATGCCATCACACCAGATGGTAAGCCCACAAGAAAGTTAATTAAGATAGGCGAATACAAATCAGCACCCAATCATGTATTAACCAAAACAGGAGAAATATTTCGTTTCGCAGAGCCGGAGGAAACTCCTGCAATGATGACGGATTTAATAGACTTTTATAAAGTTCATTCTATAAGTACCGAAACAAACTTTGTTTGGCTGGCAAGTGTTTTTCATTATAAATTTATCAGAATACATCCGTTTGATGATGGAAATGGTAGAATGGCAAGAATTTTAATGAATTTTATTTTAATGCAAAATGGCTATCCTCCAGTTATTATCAAATCGAATCAAAAAGATGCCTATATAACGGCTTTACAAAAAGCTGATATAGGGGACTTAGAATCTTTTGTTATTTATATCGGAAACCAATTGATACAATCACTGGAATTAATGATAAAAGGGGCTGGTGGTGAGGACATAGAAGAAACGAATGATTTAGATAAAAAAATTGCCCTATTAAAAAATAAAATTGAAAATATAAATGTCGATGGGGAAGTAAAAATTGAAGGAAGTCCATTGGTAATCTCAAATTTATTTCATAATTCCCTAAATCCTCTTATCAGAGAAATTATTAGTCAGGTAATAAAATTTAAAGACTTTTATGCAAATATTGATGGTAATTTGAGTATAGACGGAAGGAGTTCTGGAAATACCATTGAACTAAATATTGAAGACGTTGGAAAAAAATTTAATGGGGCTGCTCGTGTAACACGTTTAGACTTGAATTATAAATTAAAAGGTTTCAAAAAATCGGGTACTGCCGTAATGAACGATTTTGTGGATATACATGTATCTTTTAGTGAATATGTTTATGAAATTTCTGCAACTCTCCCCCCTCCCAACATAAATCATTTAATGTTCAAAAAATTATATCACCAGATATTAAGTGTGGATGAAATAAAAGACTTTGCTAATAAAATTGGTCAAGGATTATATAATAAAGTAGAAGACAATTTAAAAATAATTGAACACTCTAAATAACCAATCAAATTAAACCGTTTGAAGCCTCTCAGAAATCGTTTCAGTCTTTCGAAATTTTGACATTTTTGTAAAAATTCGCAAATTATAGAAACTACTACTTTTTAATAAAAAAATACAGAATCATGAAAAAAATAATCATCGCATCAACAGCCATCGCATTAATTTTTGCAGCTTGTAAAAGCACCAAACAAACAACAACAGTAGCTCCTGCCGCTGCGCTTGACTGTTCATCAAACAAAAACTTAACGTATAATACAGATATCAAAACTATTATTCAAACAAATTGTTCAAAATGCCACAACACCAATAACAAGGCAGGATACAATTTTTTGACGCTGGAATCTGTAAAAAAAGCTGCTAGTAATGGTCAACTTTTAGGTACTATCAAACACTCAAAAGGATTCCCAAAAATGCCTGCTTTTGCTGCTAAAATGGATCAAGCTACTATTGATAAAATTGAATGTTGGATCAATAACGGAATGAAAGAATAATGCAAAATAATACTCCGCTTGCTGAAAGAATGCGTCCAACCAGTTTGGAAAACTACATTGGTCAAAAACACATTGTGGGCGAGGGAGCTATTTTGCGTAATGCTATTGGATCAAATTTACTACCATCCATTATTTTATGGGGACCTCCTGGCGTTGGTAAAACAACCTTGGCCAACATTATTGCACATCAGTTAAAGCGTCCGTTCTATGCGTTAAGTGCAATTAATTCGGGTGTAAAAGATATTCGTGATGTGATTGATAAGGCTAAAGGAAGTACTTTATTTTCTCAAAGCAATCCGATATTATTTATAGATGAGATTCATCGTTTCAGCAAATCACAACAAGACTCATTACTAGGAGCAGTTGAAAAAGGGACAATCACCTTAATTGGCGCAACTACCGAAAACCCTTCATTTGAAGTCATTTCAGCACTTTTATCACGTTGCCAAGTATATATTTTAAAACCTTTGGATAAAGATGACCTGATTGCAATGCTCGAATTGGCAATGAAAACAGATGTGATATTAAAAACAAGAAACATTGATATTATTGAATGCGAAGCATTGTTACGACTTTCGGGAGGTGATGGCAGAAAATTATTAAATGTTTTTGAATTGGTAATCAATGCTATTGGTGGCGAAAAAATAGAGATTACCAATGAAAAGGTCACCAACATTGTTCAGCAAAACATTGCTATCTATGATAAAGCGGGCGAAAATCATTACGATATTATTTCTGCTTTTATAAAATCAATACGCGGCAGCGACCCCAATGCTGCTGTATACTGGCTTGCCCGCATGATTGAAGGCGGTGAAGATCCTTTATTTATTGCGCGACGATTAGTAATACTAGCAGCTGAAGACATTGGAAACGCTAACCCCAATGCATTACTGATTGCAAACAATTGTTTTCAGGCAGTAAACGTAATTGGCTTTCCTGAATCACGCATTATATTGTCACAAGCAGTAACCTATTTAGCTGCATCTACAAAAAGCAATGCTGCCTACATGGCAATAAACAGTGCTATTGAAATAGTTAAAAATACAGGCGATTTGCCTGTTCCACTACATTTAAGAAATGCGCCTACCAAATTAATGAAAGAGATTGGTTATGGTAAGGACTATCAATATTCACACAGTTACACTTCCAACTTTTCCAATCAGGAATATTTGCCGGAAAACATTGCCGGCTCTAAATTTTATGATCCCGGAAATAACGCCAGAGAAAAAGAGATCAGGGACAATCTCAAAAAATTATGGGGCGATAAGTAT
>CANFLQ010000063.1 GCA_947447995.1 Bacteroidota bacterium
TTTCACGTGATGACACATGCGTTTTTTAAAGCATTATTATTTCTTGGTGCAGGTAGTGTAATTCATGGAATGAGTGGCGAACAAGACATACGCAGCATGGGTGGATTAAAAAAATACATGCCCCTAACGCATCTTACCTTTTTACTGGGAACATTGGCAATAGTTGGTTTCCCAGGCTTTTCAGGATTCTTTTCCAAAGACGAAATTTTAGCACATGCTTATGAACACAATAAACTACTATGGTTTTTAGGGGTGTTGGGAGCAGCAATGACTACCTTTTACATGTTCCGTCTGTATTTCCTAACGTTTAAAGGCAATTTCAGGGGCACACACGATCAGGAGCACCATTTGCACGAATCACCTTCATCCATGACAATTCCATTGATAGTATTAGCGGTGCTTTCTGTTGTTGGCGGTTTTGTTGGTATTCCCGAAGTATTGGGAGGAACACATTTTTTAGAAGAATTTTTAAAACCTGTTTTTGAAGATTCGTCTTTGCGCATGGTTCATCATTTGCCGGAAGATACGGAGTTCATGTTAATGGGCGTTGCTATTACAGTAATGGCTGTTGCTATTTATTTTGCACACGATATATATGTGAAGAAAAATACTTTGCCGGCTGCTGAAGGCGAAGAGTTAACACCTGTGCATCAATTGGTATATAAAAAATACATGATTGATGAGCTCTATGAAAATGTGATTACCAAGCCATTGAATTTTATTTCCGAAGCCCTATATAAGGTAATTGATAATGAAGTGGTAGATGCTATTGTAAATGGCATTGGAAGCATAGTACGTTGGTTGAGTAGTCAGGTTAGATTGATGCAAACCGGTAATATTGGAATGTACATTTTTATTATGGTAATAAGCATTGTACTTATTTTATTTACACGATTGTTTTAGTTACGAATAGAATGTTAGTGCGAGCATTCTGCGTTGAAGTAGACATAATCGAGAACATTTGGAAGTTTATTATTATTTTTTGAATTAAAAGATTAGAATTTAGATGTATAAGCGAAATGTAATATGTAAAAGCAAATCAAATACTTAATACATATTACTTAATACATATTACTTAATACATAATACTTTTTATATGATTACAGTACTATTAATATTTTTCCCTTTGCTTGCAGCGCTGTTATTGTTGTTGGTAAATAGCGAGCGAGCTAAAAACATTGCTTTGTTAGCTGCTATTGTTGAATTTGGAATTTCTGTTTTTGCAATTACACAATTTCAACATACTGCAAATGTTCAGTTCGAAGCCAATATTCCTTGGATAAGTTCATTGGGAATTAACTTTCATGTGGGCATGGATGGTATTTCCTTGTTGTTGGTATTGCTGACTACTTTCCTTGTTCCCATCATTATTTTAACATCATTTAATACAGAACATAAAAATCCTACATCATTTTATACATTGATATTGGCCATGCAAATGGCACTTATAGGTGTGTTTGTATCGTTAGATGGATTTTTGTTTTATGTGTTTTGGGAATTGGCATTGATACCCATCTATTTTATCTGCCTGATGTGGGGCGGAGAAAACAGGGCGAAAATTACTTTCAAATTTTTTGTATATACCCTTGCCGGAAGTTTATTGATGTTGTTGGGTTTGATTTTTTTATATCAACACACAGCCGGACCTCATACATTTGATATTGACGAACTTTATTTGGCCGGAAAAAGTTTAAATGCTTCTGAACAAGGCTTTGTTTTTTTGGCTATGTTCATGGCTTTTGCTATTAAAATGCCGATATTTCCTTTCCATACCTGGCAACCCGATACGTATACTACAGCTCCAACACAAGGTACCATGTTGCTTTCGGGTATCATGTTAAAAATGGGTACTTATGGGCTTATCCGTTGGTTATTGCCCGTTGTGCCTTTAGGATTGCAACAATGGGGTCATTTAGCCATTTTACTTTCAGTGATAGGTATCGTATATGCATCGTGTATTGCTATTGTACAAAAGGATTTTAAACGTTTAATAGCCTATTCATCCATCGCTCACGTTGGTTTAATTTCGGCAGGTATTTTGGCTGCGAATGTTCAGGGTGTGCAAGGTGCAATGATTCAAATGTTGAGTCACGGTGTAAATGTGGTTGGTTTATTTTTTATTGTTGACATCATTCAGCAACGCACACAAACTCGTGAAATAGCAGCATTGGGAGGTATCAGAAATGTGAACCCTCAATTTGCAGTATTGTTTTTAATTGTTTTATTGGGCAGTGTTGCATTGCCTTTAACAAATGGTTTTATCGGTGAATTTTTATTGCTGAACGGTGTTTATCAATACAGTGCAGGTTTTGCAGCCTTCGCCGGATTAAGTGTTATTTTAGGAGCTGTATACATGTTACGCAGCTACCAATCCATTATGTTGGGTGAAACAAATGCCATTACTACCGGTTTTGCTCCTTTATCAGGAAGCGAAAAAGCAGTATTGGTAATTTTATGTGCAGCCATTATTGCATTTGGAGTATATCCAAAACCATTGTTAGACATTGCTGAACCTTCTGTAATAAAATTAGTTGAGGGAGTACAAACAGCGTTAGGAAAATAAACACCTCACCCCTTCATCCCCTCTCCCTGAAAAAGGAGAAGGGGCGACAGGTGAGAAATAAAGTAAAAACGGGTTTAGAATAAACAAAGATTCGTAATTCGTAAAATTCGTAATTCGTAGGATTATTATATGAAAGCATTAATATTACTTTCTTCATTAGGTGTAATTGCATTACTCGCCGAAATATTCAGTTTTAAAAAACTGATGTACCCTATTGTATTGTTGGGATTGATTGGCACATTTATTCTTAATTTATCCGATTGGGATACCAACCAAACGTATTATAACATGATGCGTTATGATAATTATGCGGTAGCCTTTAGTTCGGTAATAATTGGCATTGCATTTTTATGGTTTTTGATGTCCGAAAGCTTTTTTAAGGCAGCCGACAGCATGAGCGATCATTATGCATTGATATTATTCGCATTGGTAGGTGCGGTTATTATGGTTTCTTTTGTCAACATGACCATGCTGTTTTTAGGCATCGAAATTCTTTCTATTTCCATGTATGTACTGGCAGGAAGTAATAAACATGATATTTCTTCTAACGAATCGGCATTCAAATACCTGATCATGGGTTCGTTTGCTACCGGCTTTTTATTGTTTGGCGTTGCTTTAATTTATGGTGCAACCGGCTCGTTTGATTTAAGTGAAATAAAAATATTTATATTGTCGCACCAAGGCAATGTAGCTCCTATATTTTATGCCGGAGTATTGTTAATGTTGGTGGGAATGGCATTTAAAGTGTCCGCAGCACCATTTCATTTTTGGGCGCCCGATGTATATCAAGGTGCACCAACAGTGATAACAGCCTTTATGGCAACAATCGTAAAAACAGCAGCGTTTGCAGCTTTCTTGCGTTTGTTTTCCAATGCGTTTTCCAATGTGAGCGATTCGTATGCCGGTATTATTGCTGTAATGGCAGCCATTACTTTATTGGTAGGTAATATTTCGGCAGTATTGCAAACAAGTACCAAACGTATGTTAGCATATTCCAGCATTGCACATGCAGGGTATATGTTGTTGGCATTGGTAGCGGCAAACAGCTATTCAAATAGTGCTATTTTATTTTACACAGCAGCATATTCCATTGGTTCTATTGGTACATTTTGTATTCTTAATTTGGTTGCAAATGCAAAAGGTAATGATACGGTGGAAGCATTTAACGGTTTAGGAAAAACAAATCCCTTATTGGCATTTGTAATGACCTTGGCTTTATTATCATTGGCAGGTATACCACCAACAGCAGGCTTTTTTGCGAAGTATTATATATTTACCGCAGCATTTTATAGTGGTTATACCGGATTGGTAATTATAGCAGTTATAGCATCGTTAATTGGTGTTTATTATTACTTCCGATTAATCATTGCCATGTACTTTAAAGACAGCACCGACGAAGTGCCCGTAGATCAAAACAACCACCAATTGTTGTTGATCCTTGTGGCTGTTGCAATAATTGCTTTAGGGCTGTTTCCCGATTTTATTATCAGGTTGTTGTAGGTTATAAATATCTATTCCATTGGTCGTATACTAAATGTAATTAAACTACATTATAAACCATTATATCTTATTTTCTGTATCTTTTCAATTTTGATTAAATATACAAAACAAGTTTCAGTTTTTTCTTAAAGCCTTACTTTCTTAAAACCACTACTGGGGAATTATTTGTATATATTAGTATTGCATTTATTTTTGTTTAATATATATAGTAATATATTAAACAAAATGTATATTTTTGCCTTACTATGCTATACACCTTAAAAACAGTTCAATTATTAAAAAGTGATATTAACACGGTATGGGATTTTATGAGTTCGCCCACAAACCTTGCTTTAATTACACCTCCATACATGGGCTTTACTATTCTTTCGGATAAAGAGGACATTAAAAAAATGTATTCTGGGCAAATTATTAATTATTATGTTACACCTATAATAGGAATAAAAATGAATTGGGTTACCGAAATTACGCACGTAACACATCATAAATATTTTGTTGATGAGCAACGATTTGGCCCTTATGCATTTTGGCATCATAAGCATTTTTTAAGAGAGGTTTCTGAAGGAATTGAAATGACTGACATTTTGCATTACAAAGTTCCATTAGGCTTTATTGGACAGATGGTAAACACATTATATATACAACGTAAAATAAACGAAATATTTGATTATCGTTTTAAAACATTGGAAAAATTATTTAACCATGCAAAATAAATACTTGTTTTTGTTTTATTAGAGTAAGCTACTTACTAAAAAATTTATACTAACCAAATAAAGTGTCAAACCCAATACTAATTAGCATATTAATGTCCGTTTACAACACAAATTTTGATGTTGTAAAGCGCGCTATTGATTCTGTTTTAAATCAATTATTTACAAATTTTGAATTAATTATTATTGACGATGGTAGTAATAACAACATACAAAACTTATTACTTAATTATGCAATACAACACGAAAGTAAAATAAAATATTTGCGGCACGCCAATCACGGTCAATCAATATCGATAAACTATGGGATAAAAATTAGTGCAGGCGAGTATATTACAATTATAGATGCTGATGATGAATATGCACCTAACCACTTACAAAGTTGCTTAAATGAAATTAAACAGTTTGATTTAATTGCTTCTACTACTAAAACTATTGTGAATGACGAGCAAGATTATTATGTTCCAGATAAAAACAATCATGCAACATTAATTCATGTAGATGATTGTATTTTATTTGCAACATTATTTGGTAAAAAAAAAGTGTTTGAAGATTTTCCCTTTCAAAAAAAATATGCTGCAGATGCCACATTTTACGAATTAGCATCCTCAAAATATTTATTACATAAAGTAAATTTACGCACCTATATTTATTATAGAAATAACCCTAACAGTACCGTTTCTAAAATGAAAAAAAACATATAACTAAAGATGAACTAATACAAATAGAGCAATGATGTAAACAAGTGAAATTTTGTAAACACTAAAAGTAGTGCAATCAATTATATAGTTTTCACTAACAAATTAAAATACTAAATAATATACAGTTAATTGGATGTGATTTTAGTGAAACAAAAAAGGTTCAGCAATTAGCTGAACCTTTTTTGTTTTCAAGGTAATTATACAATTATGCTTTTTTTACATTTACTGCGTTTAAACCTTTTTTACCTTCTTCAATTTCAAAAGTAACTTTGTCTCCATCACGAATTTGGTCAATTACACCTGTTGCGTGTACAAATAGTTCTTGACTTTCGCCATCTACTGTAATAAATCCAAAGCCTTTTGCCGAATTAAAAAATTTTACTGTTCCTGTTTTCATTAAATTAAAAAATTAAATATTAATACTAAAGCAAATGTACAAATTATACGTTTGGCAAACAATGTCACAAATTATTTTTTGTCTTCTTTTACTTCTTCGAAATCAACATCTGTTACTTCGCTATCGTTTGCAGCTTTTGCTCCACCATCAGCACCTTGCGCATCGGCACCTTGACCTGCGTTGTACATATCTTGAGAAGCAGCTTGCCATGCAGCATTTAATTTTTCTAAAGAAGCATCGATACCGGCAATGTTACGGGATAAGTGCGCTGCTTTTAATTCATTAAATGCATCTTCGATAACCGATTTTTTTTCTGCCGGTATTTTATCACCGTATTCTTTCAATTGTTTTTCTGTTTGAAAAATCATTGAATCAGCAGCGTTGATTTTTTCAACTTCTTCTTTTGCTTTTTTATCCGTTTCAGCATTTGCTTCAGCATCCGCTTTCATGCGTTTAATCTCTTCATCGCTTAAGCCCGATTTTGCTTCGATACGGATGTTATGTGACTTGCCTGTACCTTTATCTTTAGCAGATACATTTAAGATACCATTTGCATCAATATCAAACGTTACTTCAATTTGAGGAACTCCTCTTGGAGCCGGTGGAATACCATCCAAATTAAATTCACCTAATTTACGGTTATCCTTCGCCATAGAGCGCTCACCTTGGTATACAACTATTTGTACCGATGGTTGGCTATCTACTGCTGTAGAAAATGTTTCTGATTTTTTTGTTGGGATAGTCGTATTTGCTTCAATAAGTTTAGTCATTACACCACCCATTGTTTCAATACCCATTGATAATGGAGTTACATCCAATAACAATACATCTTTTACTTCGCCTGTTAATACACCGCCTTGAATTGCAGCACCGATAGCAACAACTTCATCAGGGTTAACACCTTTAGATGGTGCTTTACCGAAGTATTTTTGAACTGCATCAACAATTGCAGGGATACGTGTTGAACCACCTACTAAAATGATTTCGTCAATATCAGAAGTGCTTAAACCTGCATTTTTCAACGCTGTTTTACAAGGCTCAATGGTACGTTTAATTAAATCGTCAACCAATTGCTCAAATTTAGCTTTTGTTAAAGTGCGTACTAAGTGTTTAGGCACACCGTCAACCGGCATAATGTATGGCAAATTGATCTCTGTAGAAGGAGAACTTGACAATTCAATCTTCGCTTTTTCGGCAGCTTCTTTTAAACGTTGCAATGCCATTGGATCTTTTGATAAATCAATTCCGTTTTCCGATTTGAATTCCGAAACCAACCAATCAATAATTTTGTGGTCAAAATCATCACCACCAAGATGAGTATCACCATCGGTAGATTTTACTTCAAATACGCCGTCTCCCAATTCAAGTACCGAAACGTCGTGCGTTCCACCACCGCAATCGAAAACAACAATTTTCATTTCCTTACCTCTTTTATCCAAACCGTAAGCCAATGCAGCTGCTGTAGGCTCATTGATGATACGTTTTACTTTTAAACCTGCAATTTCGCCTGCTTCCTTGGTTGCCTGACGTTGTGCATCGTTAAAATAGGCAGGAACAGTGATAACCGCTTCTGATACTTCATGACCAAGATAATCTTCAGCAGTTTTTTTCATTTTTTGAAGAATGATTGCCGATACCTCTTGTGGGGTATATTTTCTATCATCAATTTGAACACGTGGCGTATTGTTATCTCCTTTTACTACTTTGTAGGGAACACGCAAAATTTCTTTTGATACCTCATCGTAAGTATGTCCCATAAAACGTTTAATTGAATAAACTGTTTTTGTTGGGTTTGTGATTGCCTGACGTTTTGCAGGATCACCCACTTTACGTTCTCCGTTTTCTACAAATGCTACAATAGAAGGTGTTGTACGTTTACCTTCACTGTTCGGAATTACAACCGGCTCATTACCTTCCATTACAGAAACACAAGAGTTGGTTGTTCCTAAATCTATACCTATAATTTTACTCATTTTGTTGATTTTTTTATTGATTACTAATTATTAAACACATTGCCGTTTTCAATGATTATGCCAATGGGAAAAATAATCGAAAATCTGTCATATATTAGCCAAAAATCTACCTGTCAGGAGGTTTGTTGTGACAAAGAGGCAGAAACCTACCCCCTCTCCCCCTCTCCTTAAAAAAGGAGAAGGGGTAATTATCAAAACAATTTGTAATTTTACGCCGCTAAGCAAATAGTATAACAATAATAGTAAAACCAATATAAGATATGTCGGTACACAAAGAAGTGAAGAGAGTAACCACGCACGTGTTGCATGAGATGAAGGTACGCGGCGAAAAAATATCCATGCTAACGGCTTATGATTATACCATGGCAAAGATTATTGACCATGCGGGTATCGATATTATTTTGGTTGGCGATTCGGCATCCAACGTAATGGCTGGTCACGAAACCACATTGCCTATTACGCTTGACCAAATGATTTATCACGCATCATCGGTGGTACGCGCTGCTGAACGCGCCCTTATAGTAGTAGATTTACCATTTGGTTCCTACCAAGGAAATTCAAAAGAAGCACTAAATTCTGCCATAAAAATAATGAAGGAAAGTGGCGCACACGCCGTTAAACTAGAAGGGGGTAAAGAAATAAAAGAATCGGTAGAACGTATATTAACAGCCGGTATCCCTGTTATGGGACATTTGGGTTTGACACCTCAGAGTATCTATAAATTTGGAACTTACACAGTGCGTGCAAAAGAAGAAGAAGAGGCGCAACGACTTATTGAAGATGCACATGTGTTAGAAAAATCCGGTTGTTTTGGCTTGGTAGTAGAAAAAATTCCGGCTAAGCTAGGCGAAAAAGTAGCCAAAGAATTAGAGATTCCTGTTATTGGAATTGGCGCCGGTGGCGGTGTTGATGGACAAGTACTTGTTTTTCATGATATGGTAGGCTTAACACACGAATTTAATCCCCGCTTTTTGAGACGTTACCTGAGCTTGTATGATGATATTAAAGGTGCTGTTGGGCAATACATTAAAGATGTAAAGTCGAGAGATTTTCCGAATGCAGGGGAACAATACTAATGGTTTCGGATTTGGGATTGTCGATTACGGATTTAAGAATTCGCAGGTTGAAATTTGATACAAATCCGAAATTTTGTCAATCCGCATTCCGCAATTAAAATGACTCAAATCGAAGTACTATACGAAGACAACCACATCATAGCTGTTAACAAGCGTCCTTCCGACATTGTACAGGGTGATAAAACGGGCGATACTCCTTTAAGCGATTTTGTAAAACAATACGTCAAAGAAAAATACAATAAACCGGGCGATGTTTTTATTGGCACTGTTCACCGCATCGACAGGCCTGTGAGTGGTATTGTGCTGTTTGCAAAAACAAGCAAGGCGCTTACTCGCTTAAATCAGATGTTTCAGAGCAAAGAAATTCAAAAAACATATTGGGCTGTTGTAAAAAATAAACCTCCACATATAAAAGGCAACCTGGTTCATTACCTGAAAAAGAATGAAGCAAAAAACATGTCGAAGGCCTTTGACAAAGAAACTCCCGGAGCTTTGCGTTCAGAACTGGATTATGAATTAATAGTAAGTTCCGATAATTACCATCTCTTAGAAATAAATCCGCATACAGGCCGTCACCATCAAATACGTGTGCAACTTTCAAAAATGGGTTGCCCCATAAAAGGTGATGTTAAATATGGCTTTGACAGAGGCAATAAAGATGCCTCTATCCATTTGCACGCCCGCAAAATAGAATTTATTCATCCTGTGAAACAAGAAAAAATTGTGATTGTTGCACCACCGCCGAATGAAGTATTGTGGAAGGAGTTTTTGAAGAAGGTAGAAGGCAGAATATAGAAGGAAGAAGTAAGAGGCGTCATTGCGAGGGACGAAGCAATCTAATACAATACTTTGGTTGAGATTGCTTCGTCCCTCGCAATGACGCCCCTCCAAGAACAACTCTTAATAATCTTCTATATTCTGTCTTCTACATTCTACCTTCCCAATTCTATCAATAATCCCCTTTTCTAGATTTTTTTATTTCCGAATGTATTTTTTTTGATTGGAGTCGCCTTTCTTTAGAACCTTTGGAGGGTTTGGTAGGCTTTCGTTTTTTTTGAACGATAAAACAGTTATTCAATAATTCATAAAATTTACTGATGGCTATTTCTTTATTGCCCGACTGTGAGCGGTCTTCCTGAACAATGATTTGTAAAACACCCTCCTTGGTAATTCTGTTATCGAGTTTTTTTAGAATCGCAATTTTTTGATCAACGCTAAGCAAATCGGAATGCAGCACATCAAAATCAAGCTCTACTTTTGAGGATACCTTGTTAACATTTTGTCCGCCAGCACCGCCACTACGGCTGGTTTTAAAACTAAACTCGCTATCGAAAATTATTCCTTTAATATTCATGATTATCAATTGCTATTTAGCTTTTTAAAATAGAACGCGGATGACGCGGATTGAGCGGATTTGAACGGATTTTTTTTGTCAGCATATTAAATACGTTCATTTTTTATCCGCTTTTATTCGCCAAATTCGTCTTATCCGTGTTCCATTTCTGAAATACAAATCTAAAATTAAACATAAATCCCATTCAATAAGCAATTCATTATCTTCGCAACTTAAAATAAAATACTATGTTCAGTTACTACCGACTTTTATATTCAAGCGCATTGCTTATCCTGTTATTTAGTGCTTCATCTTTTTCGCAAGATATATCTGCACTTGCTAAAACAAAATACCATACCGAAAAAGCAACGAAATTACTTGATAAAAACAATGCTTTGTCGCCTTATTATAGCATCAATGCAAGCGGAGTAAGTATATACGCATCGGCTCAAAACAAATCAAAAAATACGCCTGAATTTCAGATCAACTGGAACCAAATAGAAAAATTTAATGCCAATTTAAAAATCTGGAAACCGGAAACTACAATTAAAATTTACCGGTCAGGAAAGTATCCGGATACCGCTAAAGCAATTGTTCCGGTTGTAAAAAAAACACCAATAACTTTGACAGATCAAATTTTTGTTCCTGAAATAAAAAAGTTAAAAGGGTTAAAAATAGCAATAGATCCTGGTCATACAGCCGGTGATATGGAAACAGGAATTATTGAACAAAAATGTTTGACATTCAAATGCGATACGTTAAAAGGATTAAAAACTGCCATAGAAATTTCGGAAGGCATATTAACATTTGCAACAGCAACCTTATTAAAAAAGAAATTGGAAGACCAAGGAGCAGAAGTATTTATGACCCGCACATTTAGTGGTGGCAGTGCTTATGGAATGTCGTTCGAAAATTGGATCAAAAAAAAAACAGTGGATAGTTTATTTGCTGTAGGAGAAATAACTGCTGCACAAAAAACAATTTTATTAAATCCAAAGATTCCTAAAAAGGATAAATTCAGAAATGTGTTTAAAGATTTGGAATTAAAAAAACGTGCAGAAGTAATTAATAATTTTCAACCTAACCTTACCGTCATCATTCACTTTAATGTGGATGAAACCAATACAGGCTGGACTAAGCCGGCAAACAAAAATTTTAACATGACCTTTGTTGGTGGTGCGTTTATGAAAAGCGATTTATCAACACCCGAAAAAAGATTTGAGTTTTTACGATTATTAATCAGTGAAGACCTTGAGAAATCAATTGCTTTAAGTTCATCCATGGTTAAAAGTTTTGAGAAAAACTTAAATGTTAAAACAGCAAAGTTGGTAGATGCAACGTATTTAATGAAAGGATGTATTGCTACCGAAGAAGCCGGTGTGTATTGCCGTAATCTTCAATTAACACGCTACATTCACAGTCCGCTGGTATATGGCGAAACATTGTATCAGGATAATATTAACGAATGTATACTGTTAAATAAAGAATGCGATAAAACAAAAAATGAACGTATACAACAAGTAGCAAATGCCTATTTTCAGGGTGTTATGAATTATATGAGTAAGTAATTTTAGTTTTTGAAAATATAAGTTATCAAAAACCTTGTGTTTATAACAAAACCATTAAAAGTGTAAAATCATTTTTATAAAAACGGATAAATTTTATCTTTGTTTCCGTTAAACAAATTAAAATACTACCTAAAAAATTTAAACTATGAAAAAAATATTATTTACAGTTGCAATGTTTTCTATATGTTCAGCTATTACTGCACAAGAAAGCACAAGTACAACAACTACTACAGTGAGCGATTTTAAACCTGAAGCAGGTGCAAATAATTTAGAAATAAATTTTACACCGCTTGGTAACACTCCTGTTTCAATTACCAATATCCGTTACCGAAGATTTTTAACCGAAACTACTGCATTGCGTTTAGGATTTGGTATAAGTTTAGTATCAAGTTCAAATGAAGAGGTATTAAAACCAACAGTTGGTAGTGATATAATTAAAAAATCCAAAGTAAGTTCATTTGGTTGGAACATTAAACCAGGGTACGAAATGCACTTTGAAGGTACAAAACGTTTAAGTCCATACATTGGAGGTGAACTTGCTATTGCTAGCCAAACTTCAAGAACAGTAACACATAGCTTGAGTGCTACTAATGAGGTAATTGAAACAACTGTTAAAAATGCAAATGCTGGCCATATTGGTTTTTTTAGCATAGGAGCAAATGCTTTGGCTGGTTTTGATTTTTATGTTGCTAAACATTTGTATATGGGTGCTGAAATGGGCTTTGGTTTTGCATATATATCCAACTACAAAAGAAAAACGACTTCTTCGCCAGCACCTGTAACAGCCGTAAAAGATGTAGATCAAGGTAGAAGTTTTACTTTAGCTCCAAATTTTAACGGTGGCATTAGGGTAGGATATATTTTCTAAATTCCCTTATACCCAACCTTTTTATTTTTATGTTCGTGTTATTTAATAGAACTGATAACTTAAAAAATAAAATAAAATGAAAAAAATGAAAAAATTCAAATTAAATACTAATTCCTTCGGGAAGTTTATTGCAATTCCTGTTGCCTTGTTGTTTGTTTCTATTACTGTAGATTCTTGTAAAAAAGACAACGGATCTTGCGCTGCCACTCCAACACCAACTGTTAATATTACAGCTTCAGAAAAAAGTGCAAAATTGGATGCCGCAGTTGGAAAAGCGTTAAAAGACTTTGTTATCAATGTTTCTGTTAATGCAAATCAACCAAACGCTTCAAGTTCTACTTCTGTAACGGTTACTGGTACTGGTACTAATTTTGTATCGGTAACAGGAAACAGTAATACTTTTGCAAATGTTATGGTAAATGTGAATGTGTTTACTACGCCTACAGCTAATGTAGTTATCTGGAGCAATTCAGCAGGGTCTTCATTTACATTTTCGTCTTCCATATCATCACCTTCAAATGGTGGAACAGGATTTGGTAAAATAACCTGCAATGGTAAAACCTTTAATTACAATCATGTATTATGTGTAAAATCTTCGTTACAAGATACAACATGGTCAACCTTATTTAATGGTCATGGCACGGATATGCGTGGAGTTATCGCTTTTGATGGGGATACTACAAGCAATGATTTTTTGTTTAGAAATATGGCTGTTTTTTTGGTGGATGCTCATTCTGCCAATGGAAACTATAACTTTGTAAATTGGAATACAACCTTCTTTAAATCAGGGGATGCTATCGGTAAGATACTTGACTTTAGTGGAGTTACAAACCATTCAATTGCTGGTATTAGCCTAGCTACACCATTGTTTACTTCAGCTGGTAGTATTACTGTTGATTCAAGTTCTTTTACATTATCGTCTGACGCTAAGGTAACTGATGTTTATTCCCTAACGGAATATGCAGTTAGCGGAAAAATTACTTGCAAATAGTATAACTTAAAAATTTTTATTTAAAAAAATCCTCGAAAATAATTTTTCGGGGATTTTTTTATTCATAAGCAGCAAATAAAGCTATGAAGGAGCAATCGGTATATACAATATAACTTTTATGACCCCTTCAAAAAAATACCCTGTTTTAGGTATCGGTTTGATTGGGAACACATCTTAAAAATTAGTATTTTTGTATAAATATGAAAACAATGGCTAAAAATTTAGCACAATTGAAAATTGGGGAAAGTGCCGTGATTGATTCCTTTACAGATAAGCGTATGGCACTCAAGTTGCTCGAGATGGGTTGCACTCCTGGCGAGGTTGTAAAATTGGATCACATTGCTCCTATGGGAGACCCCATAGCCATTAGGGTTGCTGGATATTTGTTAAGTTTACGTAAGGCAGAAGCTTCAACAGTTTTAGTTTCATTATTGGCTGCTAATATTTAATCATTTCTGTTGGTGGAGGCGAATCAATCTATCATTAGTTTTTCTGAAAAAACATCTCTAAAAGTTGCACTGGTAGGTAATCCAAACAGTGGCAAATCTACATTATTCAATGCCCTTACCGGTTTACATCAAAAAACAGGAAATTTTCCGGGCGTTACCGTCGATAAAAAATCAGGGTATCTTAAATTAACACCTTCTTTAACGGCTGAATTTATTGACTTGCCTGGCACCTATAGTCTTTATCCAAAATCGTTGGATGAACGTGTTGCTTTTGATGCACTTTGCAATCCCGAAAATGAGGACTATCCTGATGTTACAATCATAGTAGCGGATGCCAGTAATTTAAAACGAAATTTATTTTTAGTTTCCCAAATTATAGATCTTAAAATGCCGGTAATACTTGCATTAAACATGATGGATTTGGTGGAAAAAGAGGGCGATGTAATTGATATTATCCGCCTTTCGGAAAAACTGGGAGTAAAAGTTGTAGGCGTAAGCGCCCGCAGTAAAGAAGGCTTAAAAGCTTTAAAACAGGCGCTTTTAGAGCCTATACCTGTCCCTCAATACGATTTTATTGATGTAAAAAAACTGGCTTCTGAAGTAATCGATAAGATCACCGAAGTAGTGAATCTGAAAAGCGATTTTGAAGCATTCCAGATGATCAGTAATTTTTCTCAAATACATTTTTCGAATAAAAATTCAGATAAAAAAGATAAGATTGCCGCTATTTTAAATGCCAAACCAATTGATTGCGAAAAGCTGCAATCTCAGGAAGCTGTTGACAGATACAGAACTATCAATCGTATTGTTGAAGAATGTATCACGCATCAGTCGGCAATTAAAACAGAATCGTTCACACATAAACTGGATAGTATTTTAACACACAGGGTATGGGGTTATGTGATTTTTTTAACGGTGCTGTTTTTTATCTTTCAATCCATCTTTTTTCTAGCATCGTTCCCAATGGAATGGATAGAAACGTCGTTTGTAGTTGTTGCTGATTATGCAGCTAAAATGCTGCCTCAGGGTGAACTTACCAACTTGTTTATAAATGGTATTCTTGCCGGATTGAGCGGTATTGTTGTATTTGTGCCTCAAATAGTTTTGCTGTTTACGTTTATAGCCATCCTTGAAGATACAGGATACATGGCACGTGTAAGCTTTATCATGGATAAGCTAATGCGTAAATTTGGGTTGAATGGGCGATCAGTAATCCCCTTGATGAGCGGTGTTGCATGCGCTATTCCAGCCATTATGAGTACACGCACCATCAGCAGCTGGAAAGAAAGAATGATTACCATAATGGTAACGCCATTGATGAGTTGTTCTGCCCGATTACCGGTATATACCTTATTGATTTCACTGATAGTACCACAAACTACAGGCTTTTTTAATTATCAGGGATTAATTTTAATGAGCCTTTACCTTATTGGATTTATTGCTGCAATGGCTGCTGCCTTTACAATGAAATGGATTTTAAAGTCGAAAGAAAAAAGTTATTTTATTATGGAACTGCCGGTTTATCGCACTCCGCAGTGGAAAACAGTTGGACTAGTAATTTTTGATAAAGTGAAATTATTTTTACTGGATGCCGGTAAAATTATTTTAGCAATCTCCGTTATTCTTTGGTTTTTATCATCGCACGCTCCGGATAACCGTTTAGTAACCATAGATAAAAAATACGAGTCGCCTGAAATGGTTTTAAAATATAGCCCTCAGGAGCGAGAAGTAATTTCAGCATCTGAAAAACTGGAAGCTTCCTATGCCGGAATACTCGGTAAAGCAATTGAGCCTGCTATTGCTCCGCTTGGTTTCGACTGGAAAATTGGAATTGCATTGGTTACATCTTTTGCCGCCCGCGAAGTATTTGTGGGTACCATGGCAACCATTTATAGCGTTGGCAATACGGACAATTCACAAACCATACGCAGTAAAATGAAAGAAGAAATAAATCCTAAAACAGGCTTGCCACAATTTACGGTTGCAGTAGGTTTTTCGCTAATGATATTTTATGCCTTTGCTATGCAATGTATGAGTACGCTTGCTGTTGTTTATCGCGAAACAAAAAGCAGAAAATGGCCGGCGATACAATTTGTGTTTATGACCGCACTGGCTTATTTTTCTAGCCTTATTGTGTATCATCTTTTAAAATGAATCAATTAGAACGCAACCAATCCATACTTCATAAATACATTCCTGAAAAGGCGGTGCCTGTTATTTCGGAATGGATATTTAAGTATGATTTTAAGCTCCGCATCAAAAAAAGCAGGTCCACCAAATATGGTGATTACCGTCCACCAATAAAAGGTGAGAACCATTTAATCACCATTAATTACGATATGAATAAGTATGCTTTTTTAATTACGCTTGTTCACGAAATAGCCCATTTATCTAACTTTAATCAGCATAGGGACAGGGTTAAACCACATGGTGAAGAATGGAAAATGCATTACAAAATATTGATGCAACAATTTTTAATCCCCGATATTTTCCCCCCCGATGTAATAAGTGCGTTGGTCAATTATATGAGCAATCCGGCAGCATCCAGCTGTTCCGATATTAATTTGTTACGAGTATTAAAAAAATACGATGTAAGGCAACACACTGTTTTGTTGGAAGAGCTTGCCGAAGGAGTTAAATTTATGTACAACAAAA
>CANFLQ010000064.1 GCA_947447995.1 Bacteroidota bacterium
AGCATTTTTAATTTTGAGTTATCCCAATCAAAAATTTTTTGCATATAAATCAAAACTCCAAGCTCCCATTGATTAAAAATAGTTATATCAAAATACATGATACCTGTACGTCTCACAAAAAAATCTGTTGGCGTATAACACATTTCATACTCTATGCAATAGTGCAATTGAGCTCGTAATATTAATGGCAATAAATCTTTTTCAGCACTTAATTTACTGTAAATATCCAATACTTTATCAACGTTGGAACCAAATCGGTTAACCAGCAATATTGCATCAGTATTAGATATTCCTAATTGAATACATTTTAACGTTTTAATTTTAGCAAAATCTATAAATTTATTAGCCCCACCCACTTTACCTCCAGCCAATACAATTGATGCCGTTGTACAATCTGATAGTGATATATTTTCAGATTGTTTTATTTTTTCAGCAACTAAATCTACAACGTGTTGTGCCATTTTTCGATAACCAGTAAGTTTTCCTCCTGCAATTGTTATCAAACCAGAATCGGAAATAAAGAGTTCATCTTTCCGCGAAATTTCAGATGGTCCTTTACCAGGCTTTTGAATTAATGGTCGCAAGCCAACCCAACCCGATTCTATATCATTTTCCATTAGCTGAACAGTTGGAAAATTATCATTTACACATTTAAGAAGGTACCCAACATCTTCTTTGGTTGCCTTTGGATTTATAATTTCTTCTTTATAAAAAGTATCTGTTGTACCAATGTATACTTTGCCTTCGCGAGGAATGACAAATATCATTCGTTTATCAAATGTATCAAAATAGGAAGATTGTTTAAGAGGAAATTTATTCCCATCTACAACAATGTGAATCCCTTTAGTGATTAATAATTTATGCTGTCCTTGAGGTTTATCAATCTCATCTATCACATCCACCCATGGCCCTGTAGCATTTACAATATATTTGGCTTTAAGCTCAAACGTTTGTTTTGTAATTTGATCCTGAAGCTTAACTCCTGAAATAGTTTTATTTTGATACTCAAAACCAACAGCTTTTAAATAATTTAAAGCTAAAGTTCCTCTGTCAACAGCCTCCTTAATCACTTCAATCGTTAATCGCGCATCATCGGTTCTGTATTCATAAAATAAAATCCCTCCAAGTAAATTGTCTTTTTTTAACAAAGATTCAGCAGCCATTGTTTTCTCTTTATTTAAAACCTGATGCCATTCTGTTTTTTTTACCCCTGCCAACAATTCATATAAAGTCATTCCTAACCTACCGGTAAACATATTAAGTGCCCCCCCCTTAACAATTGGTAACAATAAATGTTCGGGCTTTGTTAAATGCGGTGCGTTTTGATATACGATAGCTCGCTCCTTACCTACTTCGGCCACCAACTTAAAATCCATTTGTTTAAGGTATCTTAAACCACCATGAATTAATTTGGTTGATCTACTGGATGTACCTGAAGCAAAATCCTCCATCTCTACCAACGCTACTTTTAATCCTCTTACTGAGGCATCTAAAGCGATACCTGCACCAGTTATGCCTCCTCCAATAACAATCAAATGAGATGCTATTCATTTGATTTATGATTGCTTGCCTATTTTTTGCAGAAAAATTTCCCAAAATATTACTTTATTAATTACTCCAACTTATGAAATAGATTGGGATAATCACTAATAATACCATCCACCCCCATCTGTTTTATTTTTTTTATTACATTAATATCATTAACTGTCCATGGTATCAATTGCATGTTAAATTTTTGACAGACGGAAACCAAGGCTGGCGTTACAATTTCATAACAGGGTGAATAAATTGTAGGGATAAAACCTAATTCATTTAATTGTTCCTGTAGCGATTTATCAGATGCTGGCTCGAATAATAATGAGGTTTTGATATTCGGATATTTTGTATGAAGGTATTGTAACGTTCGAATATCAAAGGATTGAATGATAACTCTGCTTTCAATTTTTTTTTCTTTAATAACACCTACAAGTAATTCCACAAACTCTTCTGGTTTTGGATGAAACACACCGTCAGTTTTAGGTAAGCATTTTGTTTCTATGTTATATTGAACGGATGGCACAACGAGCTTTTCCGTAAGTGCTTCAACAAAATCAATAACATCTGCCAATAAAGGTTTATGAACTTTTATTTTTTGTTGTTGAGGAAAACGAGGATGAGGTTTTAATCCAACATCAAACTGAGTAGTTTGTTTGTATGTCATTTCATAAATATTAAATGACGTTTCTTCATTTTCATTTATAAAACTGCCATCAGGTAACGTTGAAATTTCGCGATTAAAAAAAGGTTCGTGACTCAGAATTGTTTTTTTATCTTTGGTAATAACAGCGTCCATTTCTAGGGTTGTAACACCTAATTCAATTGCCTTTTTAAATGCTGGAATGGTATTTTCTGGCATCAATCCTCTACACCCTCGATGTCCTTGCTTATCAAATGGTATGGCATCATCTGTATATTTGAAAACGTTATTCACTAACTATTTTCCAGCTACAATAACAAACTCAACTCTTCTATTCAATTTTCGACCTTCTAAATTATCCGAATTATCTTCGTTTTTGTTTGCTGTTACAGGATTTTTTTCGCCCAACCCTTTTGTTTTTAATCTGCTTGCGCTTATACCTTTTTTAACCAACATTCCTTTTATTACGTCAGCTCTTTTTTTAGAGAGTTCTCTATTAAATTTACTTTTGCCTTTGGAATCGGTATAACCAATAATTTCCATTTTAACATCTTTATTTTCTTTCAAATATTCAGCGATGTTTTTCACTTCAACGTTAGCCTCAGTAGATAAACTCATTTTAGAAAAATGAAATAGTATTGTTTTAAATGCTGCGGATCTGGATACTACAACTTGCTCTTTTTTAGTTACTATATCTTTGGCAACTTCGTTTCCTTTGTCTTTAGTTGCAAAATAATTTTCATCTGGTACACCTGCAGCCAAAGCTCTTGCAGCCATCTCTTCTTCCTGAATCAAATAGTTTGAAGTATCTATATAATTAATTTTTGAAAATATCTGAAAATAAATATTTTCAGATATTAATGATTTTACAAAAGCTGAATATGCCAGTTGTTTATTTACCATTTTACTTAATTCAATCTCTTTTTTAACTTCTTTTTCTATATCAAAAAACGCATTATATAAAGTAGTTTTATATCCTATTAATTGTCCTTTGGGGTTTTTCACAACATCGTAATTCACTTCTTGATAATAGGAGTAATCTCCAAATGATTCGGGTGTTTCAAATTCAAATTCATTAAATACATTTAAGCTATCATAATGAGGAATCCTCATCTTAAATTTTTCTGCTGAATTACAATTTATAACCGAAATAGTATTTGAATTTAATGATGAATTTTTTTCCCCCTTCGAATTTAAAATCTCAATTTTTTCTTCAATCGGCTTTAAATTATTTGAAAATGTTGTTGCAAATAATACTTGTAATGGTTTAATATTTCGTATTAAATAGATATCATAATTTCCAACAGCATTATCTCGCATGGTAGACATTACACCTTTATTTTGTTCTGAATCAAATGAATAAAATACATCGTCAGTTCCTGAATTAATTGGATAACCCATATTTTGAGGTTTTATCCATACATCATTATCAAACTTTGTCTTATAAACATCAAAACCTCCCATTGAATTGTGACCTTGAGATGAAAAATAGAGTATACCATTTTTTGAATCAAAAAATGGAGATTCTTCATCTAAATCTGTATTCACTATTGAGCCTAAATTTTCAGCGGCTCCCCATGTGCCATCAAGTTGTTTTATTGATTTATAAATATCCTTCCCTCCTATGCCCCCTGTTTGATCACTCACAAAATAAAGTGTTTTTTCGTCGAGAGTAGTTGCTAAACTTGATTCACTTCTTTTTTTTTCGCCTACTACATAGTCGTATTTGTAGGGTTTGCCAATTTTTCCATTTTTCAAATCCGCTTGCCAAACATTGTTGTTTCGATATAGATATAGTTTTTTCCCATTGGGTGTAATTGATATCGTAGCATCGTGATATTTGGTATTAACAAGTTTACCAGCATTATTTGCTTTGGTAAAAGTTCCCCCCATAAAATCAGGCTCATAAAATTGAGTCTGGATACTACCCAAATTTACCGAATCTTTCACTAAATATTTTGACGTATATATATCTTCATAAAAATCCACTTGTTCGCTAATTTTACCTCCAGTTGACCCTAAACGAGTTGAAGTAAAAACAAGAGTACTCCAATCAGATGTAACCAAAGGAGAATAGTCTGGATAAATTGTATTTACATTTCCACCTAAGTTAAATAGGCGGGCACTTGTTGGTAAAGAAATTAATTTAAGTCCATTCTCACACTGTTCTATCTCCTGATTAATAAAATAAATATTTAAACTATCTTTTTTTCCATCTAACATGTTTTTTGAATGAGTTAAAAATTTTAATGCGTTATCAAATTGATTTCTTACTTGGTAAGCATGTCCTAAAAAATAATAAAAATCAGGAGTAGAATCTTTAGCCAACCTGAAGTTCGACCTAGCTGTTTCTAAATATCCAAGACTTCGATTTGTTTCAACATTAGAATTTAGATAGCACATTCCAACTCTATAATTATACAAAAAATTGTTAGGTTCATTTTTCAATAAATGGAGATATAAAGGCAATGCTTTGTTAAATTTAGAAAAGATAAAAGAATTATTCGCCTTACGAATAATTCTTTTATTTTGAGCAAGCCCAAAACTTGTTTGCAAAGCTAAAATTAAAAACATAGCAAATTTAATTGCATACTTTATTTGAAAATAACTGGTAAATTGTTTCATCGGAGGATAAATTATAATTGCTAAATCTTTTAAAGGATATGAAGGCTTATGTTAAAAAAAAAATCTAAATACAATGCTGTAAAATAAGCCCTAAAAGATATGTAGATACGGTTTTTATTTCCCGTCATACGGAATATCTCTAATAATAACGATATAGCCTTTACCTTTTTGCGCATCTATAACTTCGTTATATATTTCTTTTCCTTTAATGAAGTATTCTATTTTATAAAACGTACCTATTGGCAAATCAATTCCAAATTTTCCAGTTGCACTATTAGCTGTTAATTCCTGAACAATTTCACCATTGGCCATATCTTTAACTACAATCAAATTATCTGAAATATCTTGTCGGGTATTGTTAATAATTTTACCTACAATAAGAGTTACATCACGCAATTCATTTTCTGCATACGTTATCAGATAAATATCTTTTTCACCGTAACCTCCAGGCTTATCGGACGAAAAATAAGCGCGCTTGCCATCTGCGGTAGTTTTAAAGAACACCTCATCATCAGGGGTATTAATTGGATATCCAACATTTAAAGGTGCTGCCAAATAACCATTTTCAAAATCAATAATCGATGAAAAAATATCAAACCCTCCCATTGATTTATGACCTTTCGATGAAAAGAAAAATTCTTTACCATTAGGATGTATAAATACACTTTCTTCATCATACTTTGTATTAATTATAGGTCCTAAATTTTGAGCTGGTCCCCATTCTCCATTTGGCAATTTCAAACATTTATAAATATCACTTCCGCCATAACCTCCTTGTCGATCAGTAACAAAATATAAGATTCGATTATCCGCGCTAAAACAAGCGTTTGTTTCATTTGCAAAGCTATTGATATCTGCTCCTAAATATTGAGGTACCCCCCACTCTACACCATTATTTTCACTTAAATATAAGTTGCCATCGCTCCCATCATCCTTATATATAAATAATTTAGTGCCATCCTTCGAAACATTAACAGCGCCTTCATGTCCCATTGTGTTAATATTCGCACCTATTGATACTGCCTTCTGCCATTTATCAGCTATAAAATTGGATACATAAATATCTTCAAAATATTGTCCCTTTGCATTTTTTATATCGCTTATGCCTCCTGGTCTTTTGGAGGTAAATATTAATATCTTTTCATCATAGGAAACAACTGGAGAGTAATCTGGATATGCCGAATTTATATTTGCACCTAAATTAGTTATTATAGCATCCTTAGGAATCTTTATTAAATCTTTACCATTGTTACATGTTTCAATATTATGCATTACATCTTCTAACTCCGAAGTTAGTTTTCTACCAAAACCAAGTGTTTCTTTATATTTTAAATACATAGATATGGCCTTATCAAACTCATAATTAAGCTGATAGGCATTCGCTAAATACTTATATGTAATTTGAGGAGCTTTATGTTCAGTAAAATCATCCTTTCTATAATTATCTGATATATCTTTAGAAGCTTCTAAAAAATAGGGGATAGATTTAGTTTTATAAGTAGCTGCATGCAAATAACAAAAACCAATTTTATAATTAATATTTGCATTTCCTTTCTCAATGGAATCCAATTGAATAAAAAGAGGTAGTGCATTGTTAAAATTTCCACTATTAAAATATTTCTCGGCTTCGATATATGTTTTTTTATAATTACCGTTGGGTAAAAAATATTCTCTACCATAAACAGTACAAGTAAACAATAACAATAAAGATATTTGCAATATGCTTTTTTTCATTTTAGGGGAAACAGTTAAATAATAATTGATTCAAAAAAATAATTTTATACCATTGAAAAATCTTCTCACTTACAAATATAAAAATAATTCAATATGTTAAAATATTTTTATCCATCTGATATAAAATGCATTAATTATACTTAATCAAGCAATTTAAGTTCAATGATAAAACAAAACTAGTCCTACCTTTTTTGACTTTACTTACCTAAATGAACAACTTTCAACGCCACCCTCCTATTTAACCTCATTCCTTCTAAATTTGGCTCGCCATTAGAAAAAGTATTTGGAACTGCTGGAAATTCAGAGCCATAACCAACTGAGATTAATTGATTTTTATTAATGCCATTTTTTATTAATTGTTTTACAACCGTATTGGCTCTTTGTTTTGACAACTTTAAATTATATTCTTTTTTTCCTATACTATCGGTATGCCCTTGCACCTCAATTATTAAATCAGAATGTTCCAACATTACTTTTAATAACTCATCAAATTCGTCATTAAATTCTTTTTGATAACGATGCTTATTGGTATCAAATAAAAAATAACCCAATTTTATTTCTGATTGTTTTTTGAATTCATTTTTTACTAATGAAAGGCTATCAACTTTTGCGGCAACAATACCTTTTGCATTTTCGCCCTTTAAAGTTTTTTCTACTATTGAAACTCTTTCTGTAATTGCACCTTTTTCTAAACTTGGGGGGGGCGAAATCATGCTTAATGACTCCTCCCCTTTTAATAAATCTTTGCTAATAAACTTATCTGATTCAAAATTAATAAACTGTAATTTCATAGAGCGCTCAATTTCCTGATAAGATGAGTCTGGAGGAACGGTCATTAAAAAACTAACAGGTTGAAAACCTTCGGCTGTACAATTGATTTTATACGTTTTACCTTTTAACCCTGAAGAAAGTAACATAATATATTTACCTGTTGATAAAATAGGCTTTACGTTTTGAACTAATGTGTTACTGGCAACATCGGTAGCCGTTATTTCAACATTAGCTAACCCTCCTGAAGGGGCTGCACCATTTAGGGTTACAAAACCTTTTAACAAGGTTAAAGCTTCTGGCATATTTTCTCTAAAGTCGATCATGTAAATATCTTTTTCTCCAAATCCTCCTTTCTTATCAGAAGAGAAATAACCTCTTTTCCCATCAGCGGAAACAACAAAAAAGATATCATCGTCTGGTGAATTAATTGGGCTCCCCATATTAACAGGTTTAGACCAAAATCCATTTTCATCATCCATTTTGGAAGAAAAAACATCAAAACCTCCCATTGTATTATGACCTTTCGAAGAAAAGAAAATTTCCTTTCCATTTGGATGAATAAATACTCCATCTTCATCATACTTAGTATTAATTGTATTACCTAGATTTTGAGCTGGTCCCCATTCACCATTTGGCAATCTTAAACATTTATAAATATCGCGACCTCCTAATCCTCCAGATTTATTACTTACAAAAAAAAGCATATTATTATCTGAACTAAAGCAGGCATGCGTTTCCCAACTGGATGTATTAATATTTACGCCTAACGATTTGGGCAAACTCCAAGCAGCCCCTTGTTTTTCACTTACATATAAATTACCATCACCTTTATCATCTCTGTAAATCAATAGGTTTTGACCATCGGCAGAAAGGTTAACTGTTGCTTCATTTTCTGAAGTATTAATATTTGTTCCTATTTGTTTTGCATTTCCCCATTTTTCATTTTCAAATTGCGAAACATAAATATCTTCATAAAATTGACCATTCGTTTCTTTTTTTTCGCCTGTACTTCCAGGTCTTCTACTAGTAAAAATCAACGTTTTTTCATCTAATGAAAGAACTGGGGAGTAATCGGAGTATTTACTATTTACACCTTCGCCAAGGTTATTTATTGTATATTTAGCGGGGGATGTGGTGAATTCTTTAGCGTTTTTACATATTTCAATTTCATGATCGATGTCATTAATCTCCTCTGCATTATTAGCATCCTGATAAATTAAGGATTTGTATTTTTCAAATGCTGCAATTGCATCGTCAAATTTATAATCTAGCTGATACGCTCTTGCTAAATAACTATATGTTGAAAATGGAGCTCGCACTTCTTTAACACTATACTCAATATAATGATCAGAAACATTTTTTGTAGCCTCTAAAAAATAAGGAATGGAAAGTGTTTTAGTACTTCCAGAATTCATATAACAATATCCAATTTTAAAATTAAGGTTTGCATTACCCTTATTTACTGAATCTAATTTCAAATAATAAGGTAAAGCATTACTATAATTTTCATTTAAAAAAAAATTTTCTGCAATGCGGTACATTTTTTTATAATCTTTATCTGGCAATGCATTCATAGTAAAATATGAGCCCATTACAATTATAAATAAGGAAAGTATATTTTTTTTTATCATGTCTTGTAATTTTATTTTAGTAACCCAATTATGCTTTTTACAAAATTAATATCTATGTAATTAAAATTCTCTATTTATATCCCATTGCTCTAAATAATCTGCCACTCTTTTAACAAACTTACCTCCTAATGCACCATCTATTATTCGATGATCATAAGAATGAGACAAATACATAAAATGACGAACGCCAATTAAATCGCCATTTTCTGTTTCTATAACAGCGGGCTTTTTCTTTATAACCCCAATTGCCATAATAGCAACCTGGGGCTGATTTATAATGGGGGTTCCCATGATATTACCAAACGACCCAACATTGGTAATGGTATAAGTGCCTCCCTGAATATCGTCTGGCAAAAGTTTACCATTACGTGCACGATTGGCTAAATCATTAACAGCCTTTGTTAAACCAATTAGATTCAGCGTGTCGGCATTTTTAATTACTGGAACAATCAAATTCCCAGTGTTTAATGCTGTTGCCATACCAATATTTATATTTTTACGTTTGATAATTTTTGTTCCTTCGAGCGAAATATTTATCATCGGAAAATCCTTTATTGCCCTAACTAAAGCTTCAATAAAGATAGGCGTAAAGGTTAGTTTTTCGCCTTCACGCTTTTCAAAACTAGCTTTTACTTTTTCTCTCCATTTAACAATATTGGTAACATCTGCTTCTACAAATGATGTAACATGAGCTGATGTTTGTTTGCTCATCACCATGTGATCAGCTATCAAACGGCGCATTCTGTCCATTTCAATTATTTCGTCACCGTTACTTAAACTTACTGTTGGCTTAACGTGAGCAGTTGTTTCAGGTTTTGCAATTTCTTCTTTGGATTGCTTTATTGAGCCATTGGCAAACGGTTTTCCTTTTTTAGGAATATATGCTAAAATATCATTTTTAGTAACTCTCCCATTTGCTCCTGTGCCTTTTATGGATTCCAATTCAAGATCAGAAATATTTTCGACTTTTGCAATGCTGCGAACCAATGGAGAAAAAAACTTTCCTGAAGTAGAACTTAGTTCAGCATCTATATCTTCAATAATATTTGAAACTTCTTTAATTGAATTGTCGGGCAATTTACTTTCCAACACGGGTGTTGTTTTTATCAACGTTTCAACAGCTTTTGGCACATCTGATAATGTTTGTTCACCTACCTCAGTACTGGTAGATATAATTGCAATAGCTTTACCCACCTGTACAATATCGCCTTCGTTATACAATCGTTTAACAAGTATCCCTGCAAATGTTGATGGTATTTCCGAATCCACTTTGTCGGTAGCTATTTCCAACACAACTTCATCCTCCGCAATTTGCTCTCCTTCCTTTTTTAACCACTTTATGATTGTTGCTTCTGCAACACTTTCGCCCATTTTAGGCATTATCAACTCAACCTGCGCCATTACTGAAAAAAAATATTTAAAACAATTAAAATCGACAATTGGGTTTAATTTCTATAACTACAAAACTAATCTAATATTTTTGATATGCAAAGTTCTAAATTAATCAAAAAAAGGATTACTTTCATGCTTGTTTTTTATCTCTTTTTTATCGGTGTAAGTAACAAATTTAGTTTAAATATCGTTAAACAATTGGGGGATTATTTTAGCCAAAACAATATGGCACGGTAATTGAAATTATTTAAAACACAATCAAATATTTATTAACATGAAAACACTAAACTATTATTCTAAACATATATTATTATGTTTATTTGCAGCCTTCTTGATTGGAACTCAAAAAAGTAAAGGACAAGATACTTTAGTTCCTGATCAAAATCCGAATTATAAAAAAAGTCAGGAAAAATATATGGCTAAAAAAGATGAACTTACAAAAAATGAAGGAGCTACAGTGCAAGCTACTTATAAAGCTATAGACGATATGGAATTAAAACAAGAACGCAAAGATTTAAGAAAATCTAATCGTCAGGACAGACGATTAGCAAGAATTAACAATAGGGTATATTATTATGGTTCTCCTAATTGCAATTATAATTACAATTACCCTTATAACAACAGAAATTACAGCGGATACAATAATTACAACAACTACTCCCCTTATGGACGCAATAATTACAACCCCTATAATTACTCTAGAGGGTGTGCAATCAATTCGTTTAACAACGTTGCCTTATGGGGTTTGGGGGCTTATATGATACTTCATCATTAATTAATGACAAATCCATCTAATAAATTTAATTCAAACTAATTCAAAAAATTATGAAAAAGATCGTTTTATCTTCAACCGTTATAATAGCTTTATTAATGGGAGGTTGCAGCAGAAAAGTAACAAGGGTTGCCCCTGAAAAACAAATTGACCTAAGTGGTCGTTGGAATGATGTTGACTCTAGAATGGTTGCAGATGAAATGATAAAACAAGTTTTGGGCGAAAAATGGCTTACCACTTTCTCGTCTGCAAATGCAAACAAAAAACCTGTTGTAATTTGCGGATTTGTTAAGAATAAAAGTTCGGAGCATATTGAGGCTGAAACATTCATCAAAGATATTGAAAGAGCATTTATTAAGTCTGGAATGGTAACTTTGGTGCAGGCTGGAGAAAAACGTCAGGAACTTAGAGGCGAAAGAGCCGACCAACAAGAAAACTCATCGCAATCAACCATGAAAAAATTTGGTTTGGAAATGGGTGCCGATTTTATCTTACAAGGTGATATAAATTCCATTATTGATTCTTACAAAAGAAATAAAGTGGTATTCTACAAAATCAATCTAGAATTATCTCATCTTCAAACCAATGAAGTGGTATGGATTGGAGATAAAGAATTGAAAAAAACAGTGAAAAATTAATTTCCGAATTAATCCTAGAAAACTGTCTTAACACTATGTATTAGTGGGACAGTTTTCTTTTTTTGTCCTCATTTTTTCAATCACACTATGTTTAAAGTATCCCGCCACTCAATTATTTTTATACTACTGGTAATTTTAACCGGATGTGCGGGGTATTATGAAAAAAACCTGATGCTTATGCAAGCATTTGAAAAGAAAGATTTTAATCAAGCAGAAAAAATTTTAGACAATAAAAACCTGGAAAAACAAAAAAGGAACTTACTTTTATATTACCTTAACAAAGGCACTGTTTTGCACATGGCGGGTAAATACAAAGAAAGCAATGTATACCTACAAAAAGCCGACTATTTTATTGAAGATTTCCATACAAACTACGGACTAGCAGCGGCATCATTATTAACTAACCCATCTGTTAGACCTTATGACGGCGAAAACCACGAAAAAATATTGCTGCATTATTATAGCACGCTCAATTACCTTCAATTAAATAATTTGGATGAAGCATTGGTAGAATGCAAACGCATGTTATTAACAATGCAACATATTTCAGATTATTATCAAGGCAACAATAAATACAAACGCGATGCCTTTACTCATTTATTATTGGGACTTATATACGATGCCCAAAACGATGTGAATAATGCCTTTATTGCCTACCGAAATGCCTACGAAGTATATAAAAATGATTACGCAAAAAACCTTGGAACAGAACCTCCTTTACAATTAAAAAAAGATATTTTGAGAACCGCTTACCAAAATGGTTTTTATTCGGAACTAGACCTTTTTGAAAAAGAATTTGGAATAAAATATGATCTAAAAGATAAAACAACAAGCGATTTGGTTTGCTTTTGGAACAAGGATTTATGTCCGATAAAAATACCCTACTACATTGATTTTTTAATTACAGATATGGGAAATGGCTATCTATTATTTACTAATTTGGAATTAGGATTTTCGATACCCGTTTATATAGGCGATAAAAGTACGGATAAGGATAAATTGATAAAGATGAAAATTATCAGGGTGGCTATCCCTAAGTTGGAATCTAGGAAACCCAAATATATAAATGCTACCATTGAAAAAGGAAATACGGTTTACCCTTTTGAACTTGCTGAAAACATTGATGCTATTGCTTTTTTATCATTAAAAGATAGAATGGAAAAAGAGTTAGCTGAAACACTTTTAAGATTTTCACTCAAACGAATTGCCGAAATGGAGGCTCGTAAAGAAAGCGTAAGTTTAGGTATTGCTGTTAATATATTTAATGCAATAACTGAACAAGCTGATACCAGAATTTGGCAAATGCTACCTCAAACAATTAATTATACCCGGGTAAACTTAATTAAAGGCGAAAATAATTTTGCATTTCGCCTTACAGGAAATACATCAACAATAACCGACAGTATTTGTATTGACGCAAAAGCTAAAACAACTTATTTTAAAACCTTTGTCAATTATTAATTTATTTGTTGAACGCCATTCTTAACTTAATATCTGTCAATACTTTTTTAGTATACAAGGGAAAATCTCCGTTCAGCATCCAAGAATAATAGGATGGCTCTTCACGCAACACCTTCTCTACCGGCTTACCTGTATGTTTTCCAAAATTAAACACCTCTACATTATCCTCATTAAAAATAATACGACCAGCAAGATCAGCGTTTTTATTGATGTTTGTAAACTCGTGCAAGGCTGCAATATCATTTTTTACCGGAGTAGATTTATTTCCTTTTCTATCTTCAAACTCCACACCATCGTATTTTTCCAACTGAGCTAAAAACACTTCGTAAGTTGCTTCTATATCCGCCTGAGCGCTGTGAGCATTTATAATTTCCTTGCCGCAATAAAATTTATATGCAGCTTTTAAAGTGCGTTGCTCCATTTGATGGAAGATATTTTGAACATCTACAAATCGTCTTTTTTTCAAATCAAAATCAACTTCTGCTCTTAAAAACTCTTCCACCAAAACAGGAATATCAAACTTATTTGAATTATATCCTGCCAAATCGCAATCTTTTAAAAAATCGGCTAAACTTTTCGCTATACCTTTAAACGTAGGTTCATTAACAATATCTTTATCATAAATACCATGTATCAGCGACGATTGCAAAGGAATAGGTATGGTAGGATTAATACGTTTTGTTTTTATCTCCTTTGTCCCATCAGGTAATATTTTTAAAATTGAGATTTCTACAATCCTATCGGATGCTACATTTACACCTGTTGTTTCCAAATCAAAAAATGCAATTGGACGGGTTAAGTTGGGTTGAATCATATTTAGTTAATAGTTAATAGTTAGTAGTTAGTAGTTAGTAGTTAGTAGTTAGTAGTTAGTAGTTAGTAGTTAGTAGTTAGTAGTTAGTAGTTAGTAGTTAGTAGTTAGTAGTTATTGGATTGTTAAGGTGGTAAAATATTTATAAAGTCTTGTATTCCTATTAGCTATTAACTGTTTGCTAATAACTATTAACTAAAAATAATTCCTTCAACTTGGCAACTGTGTAATCTACTTCAAGTTTTGTATTGTATTTACTGAATGAGAATCGAACTGATGGTCGCGTAACATCACTACCAATACCATGCAACACATGGGAACCTAAATCACTGCCTGATGTACAAGCGCTCCCCCCTGATGCTGAAATGCCAGCTATATCCAAATTGAATAATAACATTTCTGCATTTTCGGTATGCGGAAAACGAACATTTAACACCGTATACAAGCAGTTTTCCTGACAAGAGCCATTGAACTCAATTTCGGGTATCGCAGCTTTCAATTCATCAATCATATAATTTTTCAGCTCCTCAATCTGTTTTTGATGCTCCTCCATTTGAGCTATTGAATTTTCAAGCGCTTTAGCCAAGCCTACTATACCATATAAATTTTCGGTACCGCCACGCATGTTGCGCTCCTGTGAACCCCCATATAACAATGGGGCTATCTTTATTTTTGAGCTCACATATAAAAAACCCACACCTTTTGGTCCATGAAATTTATGTGCTCCGCACGTAATAAAATGAACATTCACTTTTTGCAAATCCATTGGATAATGCCCAATTGTTTGAACTGTATCTGAATGAAATATGGCATTGTATGTTTCGCAAAGTTCGCCAACCTTTATAATTGGCAATAAATTACCAATCTCATTATTTGCATGCATTAAGGAAACTAAACTTCTATCGTTTTCTTTAAGTAATTGTTCCAAATGATTTAAATCAACGTGTCCATCCAAACCTAAGTTCACAAAACTTAATTTTATAAGCCCTTCGGCTGCTAATTTTTCAAGTGTATGTAACACAGCATGGTGTTCAATTTTACTGCTGATGGCATGTGTTAATTTTAAATCGTGTATGCTACATCTTATTGCCATGTTGTCTGCTTCCGTACCTCCAGAAGTAAAAAATATTTCGGAAGGAGAAACATTTAATGTTTTAGCTACAAGCTTTCGTGCGGCTTCAATAGCTGCTCTTGTTTTTCTACCAAAGGAATGTATGGAGGACGGATTACCAAAATGTTCCGTCATGTATGGAAGCATCGCCTCTAAAACATCTTTATCTAAAGGTGTTGTAGCAGCGTTATCTAAATAAACTTTCATCATTACTTATACGGCAATTTGCTGCTTTTTGATAAGCTCGCGCATATCCGCAATTATTTTTTTAGCCAAATTATCGGCTGTCGTTACGGATTCACTTTCGGAATAAATTCTAATAATAGCCTCAGTATTTGATTTACGAAGGTGAACCCAATCTTTATCAAATTCTATTTTAACACCATCAATAGTATTGATGGGTTGTTTTTTATATTTTTCCTGAATACCTTCTAATATTGCATCTACATCAATTTCTGCAGTAAGTTCTATTTTATTTTTAGAAATATGATAATTCGGATATGTTGAACGTAACATGGAACAAGTTTTTCCATACTTCGCTAAATGCGATAAAAATATGGCTATTCCAACCAAAGCATCTCGTCCATAATGCAACTCTGGCAAAATAACGCCACCATTACCTTCTCCTCCAATAATAGCATCGCACTCTTTCATCATGGTAACAACATTCACTTCACCAACAGCAGATGCGTAATATTTACCTGCATGTTTTTCGGTAACATCGCGTAAAGCGCGTGTAGATGACAAGTTAGAAACCGTATTGCATTTTTTACCAGAAGCTTTTTCGGCAGGAGTACGCTTATTCAATACATATTCGGCACAAGCAACAAGCGTATATTCTTCTCCAAACATTTCACCATCCTCGCAAACAAGTGCTAATCTGTCTACATCCGGATCTACTACAATTCCAAGATGTGCTTTTTCCTTTTTTACAAGTTTAGAAATGTCTCTTAAATTTTCCGGCAATGGTTCCGGATTATGCGGAAACTCGCCTGTTGGATCGCAATACAATTTTACAACCGATTCAACACCCAAGGCTTCTAATAATTTTGGTAAAACAATACCTCCTGTAGAGTTTACACAATCTATAACCACCTTGAACTTAGCAGCTTTAATGGCAGGCACGTCAATTAATGAAAGTGCCAATATTTTATCGATGTGTTTCTTAAAATACGTATCGTTCTTCGTTATCTCCCCTAATGAGTTCACATCCGCAAATTTGTAACTTTCATTATCGGCAATACCCAACACTTTTTCTCCGTCCTTTTCAGATATAAATTCTCCTCTATTATTTAGCAATTTCAAGGCATTCCATTGTTTGGGATTGTGGCTTGCGGTAATGATTATCCCCCCATCCGCTTTTTCTTCAGTAACAGCTATTTCAACTGTTGGTGTAGTTGATAAACCGATGTCTACCACATCTACACCCATCCCTTGCAAGGTTCCAAGCACTAAATTATTAACCATATCGCCAGAAATGCGAGCATCTCGACCAACTACAATTTTTATTTTTTTAGCTTTGGTATC
>CANFLQ010000065.1 GCA_947447995.1 Bacteroidota bacterium
TGAAAATCTGCTTTTATTTTGCCTAACATTTTGCCGCTTTTTTATTCAAAATTAAGTATATCTGGCAATTTTATAACTCCTATTCTATACCATTTATTACATAAGTTATTAACAATCAGTAATTTATCTAATTATTAAGGGATGACTATTTATACAAATAATGGCGCTTTTGAAACTAAAAAGAAAAGCAATATCGACTTAAGTGCAGGCGTTTTTATGTATTCTCAAAAAATTTATGGGGGAGTAGCTTTAAAACATATCAACCAACCTAATGAAGGTTTTTTAGGTTATAGCGCACTTCCTTACAATTTAATATTACATGCAGGAACTAACTTTAATTTTGTCAAGGATGTTCGTCGTAACTTAATCATTTCCCCGAATATCGTTTTAAAACTTCAACAAAATTTTACAGAAACAGCACTTGGAATTACAACAAAATATAAATGGTTTTTATTGGGGGTGAATTACAGATTTGAAGACGCTTTAATTTTTAATGCTGGCTTTCAAAATCGTTTTCTAAAAGTAGGATATACGTATGATTACACCACATCGTTACTTACCAATAACGCTACAGGAGGCTCGCACGAAGTTCAATTAATCTGGTTCTTACATTACCAAAAAAAGACTTGTAAAATAAATACGATTCGTTTTATATAAAGTCTAATATAATATTTTATTCCAATACAACCTGCTGTTCCACACTCCAAGCTTCTGTTTTAGCAGAAAACAGGGGTTTTGTTCTTTTCCAAACACTACCAAACAATTCCGAATCGCGGTAATTATTCAAATGGACTTCGCTTTGCCAATAACTATAGGTAAAAAAAACATTGGGAGAATTTATATCATTCAATAATTCAAGATGAGAACATCCTGCAAAATTGCGAATTAGCTGTTTTGAAGAATTAAAAATCTCTAAAAACTCATTTACCTTTTCAGGTACAAAAGTCATTTTCACAATACGTATTATCATTAAAATCTAATTGTTATGGAATGGTTTAATTGCATACCTAACAAACTGCTCAACTTGCCATTACGCATTGCAATTTCAAGATAGTTGGAAGCATTAAAAATGGCTAGTATTTCCCCTTCAGGCACATCGTTGTATTCTCTACTAATCCGTTCAATTTGATTACCTCTTGCCAGTTCAAGAATAAAAGGGCTCCCTTTCCCCACCTGCTCAAACAAGGCTCTATCAATATTTGTTACCACATTATCATACGAATCAATATAAACAATCGCCCCCCTTATATTACTGCCTACAGTTGTAGCCCTGAAAGGAAGACGCTGCAACAAATCCTCTTTAGGTTTCCCTAGGGATTCCACAGTTCCTCCGTTCGCCAATTTGCAAGCTATCTGAGCAAAAACATCACGCACTGGAAAACTTAAATTTAAACTTGTACTAACTGGTATCTGAATTATTTTTTTTGGCATTTCATCAAATAGCAACGAAAAAATACCATTATCAGCAGCAATAAAAAAATGATCATTATGTTCAACAATAACATACCCTCCAGTATTTTTCAGTTCGGTTAGTATCCCAATAATATGAACTGTTTTGGGTGGAAAACTTTGATAAGCCTCTTTTAAAATAAATGCAGCGCCTTGTATATTAAACTTTTCAATTTGATGAGAAATATCAATAATTATCGCCTCTGGTAATTGACTGTAAATAGCTCCCTTAACAGAACTCACATAATGATCTTTTAATCCAAAATCGCTAATGAGTGTAATTATTGCCATCCTTTTAGTTCAATGTTTTAAAGTTCAAAGTTATAAAGTTTGTATGCTATTTGCATGCTATCTAAAAGCTATTTTGGGGTTTTGCCATTTTTTCAACCCTAAAACTTTAAACTTTTAAACATTGAACTTTAAACTATTCTTGAATCCACAAAAATATGTTATTTTCGTGCTTTCGGAATAAAAAAATAAAATTAAAAATTGAACGAAAAAAAAATAACCCTCGAGGACATTTCCCCTGTTGACCTATACGGCATTAATGACTCAAAACTTGAGTTGATAAAAAAACGTTTTCCTAAATTAAAAATCGTTGCTCGCGGCGAAACAATTAAAGCTTCAGGAGATGATGAAGACCTGAATCAATTGGAAATGGTTATAAATATTTTAACTGCTTATTACAATCGTTACGGAAACTTAACAGAAAATGCCGTAACGCAAATATTAGGAGGTACAACCAATCGCACGGGAGAAACAATAACAACAGAAGGTGATGATGTTTTGGTATTTGGAAACAGCGGACTTATGATAAAGGCTCGTACCGAAAATCAACGGAAAATGGTAGATAGCATTTATAAAAACGATATTGTGTTTGCTATTGGCCCTGCCGGCACAGGGAAAACCTATACCGCAGTAGCGTTGGCTGTTCGTGCATTAAAAAACAAAGAAGTAAAAAAAATAATTCTTACCCGCCCTGCTGTTGAAGCAGGCGAAAACCTTGGTTTTTTACCTGGAGATCTTAAAGAAAAACTAGATCCCTATATGCAACCTCTTTACGATGCTTTAGGAGATATGATTGCTCCTGAAAAACTAAGTTATTATCTTGAAAATAGAGTGATACAAATTGCACCGCTCGCTTTTATGCGTGGACGCACCTTAGACAATGCGTTTGTTATTTTAGACGAAGCTCAAAATGCAACGGAAGGACAATTGAAAATGTTTTTAACACGTATGGGATCATCTGCAAAGTTTATAATTACAGGGGATATCACACAAATTGATTTACCAAAACATCAACCATCTGGACTGCCTCAAGCTATTAAATTATTAAAAAATGTCGAAGGGATTTCATTTATTCAATTAGATGGCAGTGATGTGATACGTCATAAATTAGTAAAAAAAATTATAGAAATTTACGATGCGAAGTGATGTGCTGATGTAAATATGCGCTAATAAAAAACAATTTTATTTATTTATTGGAATAACACTTTCAAACTTTGAACTAAAAAACTTTAAACTAAAACAAATGGAAGCTATAACCGAAACCCTCTTTAATTTTCCAAAACAAAAAAGTTATTACAAAGGAAAAGTGCGTGATGTATATAACATTGATGACACCTTTTTAGTAATGGTGGTAAGTGACCGCATTTCGGCATTTGACGTAGTGTTACCAAAAGGTATCCCATATAAAGGACAAGTATTAAATCAAATTGCTTCTAAATTTTTAAACGCTACGGAAGACATCGTTCCTAATTGGGTTGTTGCCGTTCCCGACCCTATGGTTACTATTGGTCACGTATGCGAACCATTTAAAGTTGAAATGGTTATTCGAGGATATTTATCAGGTCATGCCTGGCGCGAATATAAATTAGGTAAACGTGTAATCTGTGGCGTATCTATGCCCGAAGGAATGAAAGAAAACGACAAATTTCCTGAACCGATTATAACTCCCACAACAAAAGCTTCGGTTGGACATGATGAAGATATTTCTAAAGAAAATATTTTAAAACGAGGAATTATTTCAAAAGAAGATTATGAACAATTAGAAAAATATACAAGAGCAGTGTTTCAACGAGGAACTGAAATAGCAGCCAAAATGGGTTTAATATTGGTAGATACAAAATATGAATTTGGGAAAAAAAATAATATTATTTATTTAATTGACGAAATTCATACGCCTGACTCTTCACGCTATTTTTACGCAGAAGGTTATACAGAAAGACAAAAAAAAGACGAAGCTCAAAAACAGTTATCCAAAGAATTTGTGCGAGAATGGTTGATGGAAAATGGATTTCAAGGAAAAGACGGTCAAAAGATACCTGAAATGACGAATGAAATCATTCAATCAATTTCTAATCGATACATTGAATTATTTGAAAAAATTGTTGGAGAAAAATTTATTAAACCTAGCAGTTCTGATATTTTAAAAAGAATACAAACTAACATTGTAAATTCCTTAAAAACTTTAACTAACATAAAACCTTTCGATTAACCCTTATTTTGTAAAAAAAATTATCAATGAGGCAGCGTTATAAAAAAAACAATTGTCTACCTTTAACAGAAGTTGATTTAAAGTTAAGTCAATAACTAAATGCAGATTTTGCAATTTTAGTTGCATTTTTAAATTAACAAAGGTGTTACTTTTGCACAAAGGATTAATCTGCCCATATTATGATTTAATTCAATGCCAATAAATTAACATAACAATTTTAAATATAAATACAAACTTAAGAGTGCAATTCGATTAATTTAATTAAATGAACATGAAAAACAAAAACATGAAAAAAACAAACTCCATTAACAACTTAAAACAAAGGTTAAAACTTTGTCTAATCCTGTTAATTTCAATCCTAACTTTAGGTGCAACGGATGCGCAAGCGCAGTGTCCTAAATTGACTGTTTCCCCAGATGTAACAATTTGTTCTGGGTCTTCAACTGTTTTAACCGCTTCTGGTGCAACTGTTTATAACTGGGGGCCAGCTAGAGGACTTTCATCAACAACTAGAAAGTCTGTAACAGCAAATCCAACTGTTACCACTACTTACACCGTTACAGGCAGATCAGGCTTTGGTTGTATTAGCCGTAAAACAATCAAAGTAACTGTTAAAGAAAGACCTAATTTAAGTGTAGTAGGAGAAAGAACTATTTGTTCTGGTACTTCAACAACATTAACAGCATCGGGAGCCAGTACATATATATGGGGACCAGCAGCTGGTTTAAATGTAACTACAGGATTTGCGGTAATTGCTAGCCCACCAACAACAACAACATACACTGTTATTGGAACAAACCTTGAAGGTTGTACAAGATCTCAATTAGTTCGAATAAGAGTAACTGCTACACCTGAAATTACAGTCAACGGTGTGCAAACCGTTTGTAAAGGCAATTCAACTACATTAACAGCTTCTGGCGCTTCATCTTATGTATGGAGTCCTGCAACTGGTTTAAATTCTACAACTGGAGCTACTGTTATTTCAACCCCTTCGGTTACCACAACATATACAATTAGTGGTACAACACCAACAGGATGTGTCAGTAAAACAACTGTTAAAGTTACAGTTAGTAATGGTCTCTCCGTTACAATAACTGGAAATACGTCTATTTGCTCTGGCGATGCTACAGAATTAACAGCTGTGGGTGCTAAAACTTATGTTTGGGCTGCATCAAAAGCTATTACTTCAGTTTCTGGTGCTACTATATTAGCTGCACCAACAGAAACTACTACATTTTCTGTTGTAGGAACTGATGCGTCAGGTTGTTCTGAAACAGCTACAATAAAAGTTAATGTTAATGCTAAACCTGTTATCACAGTATCAGGTAACAATGCCAATTGTTCAGGTTCACCTGTTACATTAACAGCTACGGGTGCTGCTAAATACGTTTGGAGCCCAGCTAGTGGATTAAATGCAACAACGGGTGCTACAGTTATATCAACAACAACTGTAGCTACAACATATACTGTAACAGGCACAAGTGATGCAGGATGTATTGGATTGGCAACTGTTACAGTAAATCCTTCAGCTAAACCTATTATTACTGTTAATGGAATTACAACAATTTGTAATGGCAAATCCACTCAACTGACTGCTGCTGGAGCAGCTTCTTACTCTTGGATTCCATCAGCTGGTTTAAGTGCTTCTACAGGAGCTACTATCACAGCTAGCCCAACAGTTACTACTACATATACTGTAACTGGAACTTCTTTATCAGGATGTATAGGTACAGCAGTAGTAACCGTATCTGTTAATTCAAGTGCTACTTCACCAATTGTAATAACAGGTAACACAACAATTTGTCAGGGAGCTACAACAAATCTTACAGCATCTGGTGCTGCAAACTATGTTTGGAGTACGGCTGTTGGTATTTTAAATACAGCTGCTAGTTTAATTACAACACCAACAGTTACTACTACTTATACATTATCAGGAACTGATTCTACAGGTTGTAACACTACTTCAATAGTAACTGTAAATGTCAATCCAAATCCAATAATTAACATAATAGGTAATAGAACAATTTGTGTTGGTAGTTCAACTACATTAACAGCTTTAGGTGCTACAACTTATAATTGGAGTCTTGCAGAAGGATTAAGTACAACAACAGGTGCTACTGTTGTTGCTACACCTACATTAACAACAACGTATACAGTTACAGGAACTTCTTTAACTGGTTGTATTGGAACAAACACTGTAACTATTACAGTTGAAAATGCAGATTCAACGATACATATAATTGGTAATACAACTTTATGTCTTGGTCAAACAACTAATTTAACAGCTTCTGGTGCTACAAATTTTGTTTGGAGTACCTTAACTGGAGTTTTAGATACTTTAGCAAGTTTAATTGTTACACCAACTGTTACTACCACTTATACCGTATCTGGAACTAACGCAGCAGGTTGTGCGTCATCTTCTATAATAAAAGTTATAGTAAACGCTTTACCTAAAATTGATATTATAGGCAATACTACAATATGTGCAGGATCTTCAACTATTTTAACTGCATCGGGTGCTTCTAGTTATACTTGGACACCTTCAAGTAGTATTAATACAATAACAGAAGCCATTGCATCGCTAACACCTTCGGTTTCAACTACATATACTGTAACTGGTGTAAACAGCTTTGGATGTGTAGGAACAACTGTGGTAAATACATTACTTGCTCCTTTACCTAAAATAGATATAACTATACCAAAAACAATTTGTTATGGTACAGTTGCTGAATTAATTGCTTCTGGAGCTAATACATACTCATGGACTCCTGCAGAAGGGTTAAGTTCAACTACTGGTGCTATTGCTTCATTAATTCCTCGTATACCTACAACATATACTGTTTCAGGAATTAGTTTAGACGGATGTATTGGTTTGAATACATTTACTACTACAGTTAATCCTAAACCTATAATTGATATTATTGCATCTGCAACAACTATTTGTCAAGGTGAAAAAACTGAAATAACAGCATCTGGAGCAGCTACTTTGGTTTGGGATGAAACAACATCAACTCAAAATTCTGCTAGCAAAAGCGCAACATTAGTTGCAACACCTACTGTTACAACAACTTACAGCTTGTCTATAACAGACGCAAACGGTTGTATAAGTACTGATTCTATAAAAATCTTAGTAAATAAATTACCTAAAATTGATATCTCAGGATTCACAACTATTTGTCCTGGCGCTTCAACAACTTTAACTGCTTCAGGAGCACCTAATTTTACATGGATGCCAGCAGATGGAATTAGTGCTCTGACTGGAGCTATTGCAACCCTTAGCCCTTCAGTTACAACAACTTACACTTTACTTGCAACAAGCTTAGAAGGTTGTATTAGTAAATTAGTAAAAACGATTGACATAGCACCAAAACCTAATGTATCTGTTATTGCTCCAAAAACAATTTGTGCTGGAGAAACTGCTCAATTAATTGCAACAGGTGCTGCAATGTATCAGTGGATTGGTGCTGATGGATTAAGTGCAACTACTGGTAATTTAGTTAATCTTGTTTCAACTGCAACTACTGTAGCTTCATCAATTACTTATACAGTAATTGGTACGGTTGCAAAAGGGTGTGTAGATACTCAAACTGTAACTATTCAAACCTTAGCTCTTCCTAAAATTAGCTTATCTGGTATCACTACAATATGTGCAGGAACCACAGTTGATTTAACAGCATCTGGAGCTCCTAAATTTACTTGGGATGCCTTAAAATTAAAATTAGATGCTAACACAGGAAACTCAATACAAGTAAGTCCAATCGAATCAACTACATTTACAGTATCTGGTACAAATCAATTTGGTTGTATTGGTATTGACACTATTTCTATTAGTGTAATTCCTCTTCCTATAATTTCAACATCTAATAATTTAACAATATGTGGAGGAACTTCAGTTACTTTATCTGCCTCTGGTGCATCTAACTATTTATGGAATGGACAGGGGTTAAGTTCTACTATTGGATCAACCACATCAGCAGCACCATTAATAACTACAACCTATACAGTTTCGGGTACAGTTACTGGTGATAATGGATGTAAAGGAAATACCTCTTCAACAATAAAGGTAACAATTGATTGTGCCAAAGCTAAATCATTAACACTTTCAACGACGTCATCATTTGAAATACAATTAGGAGGTCAAATAGCTCCTAATCCAACTTCTGGATTAGTTCATATCTCTCCTTTAACTGGAAATGATAAAACTATTATTATCATTACAGATGCGCTAGGTAGATTAATTACAGAGATGAAAGCAAATGATAATAATTCTCCAATTGATGTAAACCTTTCTAATGAGAATGATGGAATCTATTTCGTGAAACTTATTAATGGAGTTAATGTTCAATACAATAAAATAATAAAACAATAAGGGTTTTATTTTAAAAACAAAAAAAGGCTAACCTAAACAGTTAGCCTTTTTTTGTTTTTAAAATAGTGCTGTTTAATTTTTGGTAGAAATTAATATATAAATTATATAGGGACTGTTCTGTAAACTGTTTCAGGTTAAAAGCCTTTAAACACGTTACTAGTATTTAACAAGTGGTAAATCTAAACCCATGTCTTTTAAGGAAAACTAGAATTACTCAAAACACTATTCAAGCATGGCGAATAGCTAAATAAATCTTACCCGTTTGGAGAATATCATAATTTATATTTTATTAACAAAAAAAGAAATTAGATATAAAATAAGATTAATTTTGCCTTCTCTAAAAAGTTAAATAATGATAGACACAACACCTATAGCAAGCATTATCATTGGCAATGAGACCGATAAAGCTATTATGAAAGAAGCCGAAAAAGTACTTGTTGAGTATAATATACCTTTTGAAGTAATTATTTTAAAGCCAGAACTTGTAGAACAAGAAATAGCCAAATATGCTACAAATGCTTATTCAAAAGGTATTCGCGTAATTATTGCAGGCTCTGCAGGCAATTTTGATTTTATAACAGCTGTAGCCAATGGCATTGCCATTCCTGTGGTTGGCGTGCCGATGCGTTCAACTACTTCGGCAAATAACCTGGAATCTGTTTTTACAAAACTACAACAACCGCTATCATCTGCTATTGCAACAGTTGCTTTGGATAGCGGTCAAAATGCCGGCATTTTAGCTGTTCAGATATTAGCCACAAACGATGCTAACCTAACGAATCAAATTTTGAATTTTAAAGAAAATTTAAAGAACAAAATTTTAAAAGCCAATGAGGAAATGTCTGAAATAAAATTCGACTACCGAACAAATTAACACTTCTCAATTAAGAATCTGTAACTTATTCATGTGAAAAACGCTCTGTTTTTTATTTTCATTTTTATTTTTGTTAATTCGACTCACTCAAGTAACGATAATTACGCAATAGGTGCGCGGTCGACCGGAATGAGCAACACGTCCGTAGCTTTTAACGATGCTTGGAGCGCGCATCATAATCAAGCAGGATTGGGTTTTGTAAAAAAATATTCCTGTGGTGTTTATTACGAAAATAAATTTTTATTAAACGAATTAAGCCTTAAAGCTGTAGTTGTAGCTATTCCGATAAAATTTGGCACATTTGGCTTGGAGTTTAACAATTATGGCTACTCTTTATACAACGAAAACAAATACGGTTTATCCTTCGCAAAAGCATTTAGCGATAAATTTTCGGTAGGCATAGCCATGGATTATTTGAATACAAGAATTGCTGAAGGTTATGGCAGCAAAGGTGCTGCTGTTGCAGAAATAGGTTTGCAAAGTAAACCTACTAAACAACTTAGCATTGGTGTTCATATTTTTAATCCTACCCGAACCAAATTTGTTGATTACAATAATGAACATATACCTACTATTTTTCGATTGGGAGGTAATTATTTTTTTTCAGAAAAAGTTTTGCTGGCACTTGAAACAGAAAAAGACATGTCGCAAAAAGCTATATTTAAAATTGGAATTGAATACAAACCTGTAAAGGAATTATATCTGCGTACAGGTATCAGCACAGGACCTATAATTAATTCTTTAGGAATTGGCTTCAACATAAAAAATTTAAAAATAGATCTTTCATCTAATTATAATCAAGTACTTGGTTTTAGTCCACAATTTGGATTAACATATATTTTTAGTAAATAGTACAAAGTTTAAAGTTATAAAGTTCAAAGTAGGATTACGTTAACAATTAGGGGCTTATTAACCCAATTATTAATCAAAAAACAGGGTTATTTCCATGCAATTAAAATCAACTTTAAACTTTGAACTTTTTAACTTTAAACTACCTATAATTCTGTTTTTAATATCTAACTCCGTTTTTGCGCAAGACACTATTTTTAATAAAACAGATGACAATGATATTCAGCAACAGCTTGAAAACATTACCGAAAACTCATTAAATGAAGAGGACGATTATACCAATTTGTTGGAAGGACTAATCTATTATAAAGAACACCCCATCAACTTAAATAATACTACAAAAGAAGAATTACAACAACTTCACATTTTAAATGATATACAGATAAATAATTTGCTTGATCATATCGATAAAAATGGGGATTTAATAACAATTTATGAATTACAAAGCATTACAGGATTTAACCTGCAAACCATCACTAAATTATTACCTTATGTAAAGATTTCAGATAATTTTGACTCCTCACATTTTACAATTAAACAACTATTTAACAAAGGGCAAAATATAGTGCTAATGCGTTACGGACAAACATTAGAAAAGCAAAAAGGCTTCAGCCCGATTGATAGCGCTCAATTATTAAAAAGTTCCAACGCTCGTTATATAGGTAGTCCGCAAAAATTATATGCGCGTTACCGCTTTACTTATGGGAACAATGTAAGTTGGGGCATAACAGCCGATAAAGATCAAGGCGAATTATTTTTCAAACACAATCAACGTTTTAAATACAATTGGTATGAAAACGCTTTGCATGGAAACCAACATTCCGGTTTCGATTTTTATTCGGCTCATTTTTTTATTAAAAACATTCGTTTTATTAAAGCCCTTACAATAGGCGATTACCAAGCAAGCTTCGGACAAGGACTAACCGTGTGGAGCGGAATGTCGTTTGGGAAAAGTTCAGACATTAACAGTATAAAAAAAGTGGCTGCAGGTATCCGCCCCTATACCTCAGCCGATGAAAATAGATTTATGAGAGGTGTTGCCACAACCATTGGTTTTAAAAATTTTGAAGCTACTGGATTTATTTCCCGTAAAAAAATTGATGCTGCAATTTCTGATACTTTAGCTGATGGAAGCAGTAGAACTATTTCATCTTTACAAACAACGGGGTATCACACAACACCTACTGAAATAGCAGGCAAAGATGCTGTTTTACAAACATTAATCGGTGGCAATATTTCCTATAAAACACGCAGACTAAACATTGGTATTACGGCTATTGACTTTCAACTGAACAAAGATTTTGAACGCTCGTTGACCTATTATAATCAATTTGAATTTTCATCAAAACATAATTTCAATTTAGGCATTGATTATAATTATGTTTATAAAAATTTCAACTTTTATGGCGAACAAGCAATCAGTAAAAATGGCGGAATGGCTTTTGTAAATGGTGTATTAATAAGTTTGGATCCTCGGTTATCAATTACCCTTGCTCAGCGAAATTACCAACGTAACTATCAAAATTTATTAAGTAATTCATTTTCTGAAAACACTTCAGCCGCTAATGAAAAAGGAACTTATATAGGTATCGCAATAAAACCAAGCAATACTATCTCCGTAAATGCGTATTATGATCGTTTCGAATTTCCTTGGTTAAAATATTTGGTAAATGCTCCCTCTGTGGGAAATGATTATGTGGCACAAATAAATTATACGCCTTCCAAAAAAACTGACGTATATTTCCGTATTCGGCAGCGAAACAAACAAAAAAACACATCCAGTCCGGATGCACCTATAGATTATTTAGTTCCTGCAAATCAAACCAATTACCGATTTAATATTTCCTACAGTATTTTACCTTCTATTAAACTAAAAAACAGATTAGAGCTTATCGATTATAAGTTAGAAAACAATAAAACAGAAAAAGGTTATTTAGTATATCAAGATGTAGTATTCAATAACATTAACAAACCACTTTCAGTTACATTGCGATACGCCTTGTTTCAAACAGATAGTTATAATACCAGAATTTACGCATACGAAAATGATATGCTCTCCTCCTTCTCTATTCCTGCATATTACGGACGAGGCTCTCGTTTTTATATTTTGTTAGATTATACTATCACACGCAAAATTGAAATCTGGATTCGATATGGACAATCGTTTTATGACGACCGAACAATTATTAGTCCGGGCTCACTAAATGAAATTGACGGAAATACTAAAACGGAAATTAAAGCGCAGGTAAAGTTTAAGTTTTGATTAACTTTGAACTTTCCAACTATAAACTAAAATGCAATCCCTTCTATCATCTGATTACAAAAAAAATTATAGGAAAACTTTTTTTCTAGCATACCCTGTAATATTGAGTCAACTAGGCCATATTATGGTGGGCGTTGTGGATACAGCAATGGTAGGTAAAATTGGCACAATACCTCAAGCGGCAGTAGCTTTGGCAAATAGTTTTTATATTTTAGTATTGGTATTAGGTATTGGAATTTCTTATGGTGTAACACCATTAGTAGCTGCTGCCGATAGTGCTAATGATGTAAAAGAAAATGCATCTTTATTAAAACACAGTACAATTATCAACACCGCCACGGGCATATTATTGTTTGTGCTTTTAATTGCCGCATCTCCGGCATTAAGGCTGCTTCATCAAAAAAAAGAAGTAGTAGACCTTGCTATCCCTTTTTTAAATGTAATGATATTAGGAATGATTCCTCTTTGTATTTTTTCGGGATTTAAACAATTTACCGAAGGACTGTCATTTACCCGAGTTGCCATGTTTATCACACTCGGTTCCAACTTACTGAATATTATACTTAACTATCTTTTAATTTTCGGATACTTGGGATTTCCAAAAATGGGAATAATGGGTGCTTGTTGGGCAAGTTTTATTTCCCGCGTCGCAATGGCTGTAGCCATGTTCATGTACGTATATTACAACAAACAATTTAAAAAGTATTGGGTTGGATTTAATTTAAAAAATATCTCCTCTATTCAAATAAAACGAATCTTAGCCATTGGAATTCCATCCGGTATGCAGTGGGTATTTGAATTGGGAGCCTTTAGTTTTGCTGTGATTATGATCGGCTGGATAAATCCTGCCGCGCAAGCAGCACACCAAATAGCTACAAGTATTGCAGGTATTACCTATATGATGGCAAGCGGATTATCTGCTGCTGCATCCGTAAGAGTAGGAAATCAAATGGGATTAAAAAATAAAAAAGGCGTTCGTATGGCTGGTTTCAGCGCAATGCTATTGGTATTGGTATTTATGTCGTTTACCGCATTTTGTTTTATTTTATTTAAAAATTACCTGCCTTTTATTTTTAATAGTGAAACCGAAGTAACTACCATTGCAACCGCATTAATTGTTATCGCTGCATTTTTTCAATTAAGCGATGGCTTGCAATCTGTTTGTTTAGGTGCATTACGCGGCATGGAAGATGTAAAGATCCCCACCATCATCACCTTAATTGCCTATTGGGGAATTGGTTTACCCATGAGTTATCTATTTGCGTTTAAGTTAAATTTTGGCTCACAAGGTATTTGGTATGGTTTAGCTTTAGGACTAACCCTTGCAGCGATATCACTATTCCTTAGATTCAATTATATAAGTAAAAGAATATAATCTTGTTTGTGTTAAATAAAAAAAGCTATATTTGCATTCCTAAATTAAAACATGCTGCGGATGTGGCGTAATTGGCAGCCGCGCCAGACTTAGGATCTGGTGCCTCACGGCGTGGGGGTTCGAGTCCCTTCATCCGCACTTAAAAGACCTTTCAGAAATGAAAGGTCTTTTTTTTTACAGTTTTTAAGTACGAGAAAGCTCTACCCTATTTTCTTATTTAACTTTTTTTGTGAAAAATAATAAATCCTAATATTTGGTCTACCCAAAATAATGATATACTTTTGCGTTTAGAATATATTTCAATTTAAAATGCTAAAAAAAGGGTTCTCTTTATTTTCACGAATAGCAACTATTTGCTTCTTAGCATTAGTATTCGTTTTTAGCTTTGGAGTTGCTGCTAATTCAAACTTTAGTATTGTTAAAAAAAACACCCTTATAGATTCCAAAGACAACTGCTTAAGTAAGGCAAATAGTCACAATACTTTAATCGCTAAATCGCTATGGTATAGTGCAGAACAGGAAAACAGCAAATTAAATTTACCAATTTTTGAAAAAGAGGAGGATGATGAATCCAATTCTTCTAAAAGAAATTTTAAAAGCAGTAACTATTCAAGCTCTATTTTCTTTGCCAATGTAAATGGATGTTTTTTCAGTTCAAACGAAAAAACCTTACCTTTCTTTAATTATTTTTCTTATTCCCCATCCAATCGTTACCTGATATTCCAAGTATTCAGGATTTGATTTAGAAAAAATCTCCAATAGGATTCTTGTATTTACCAGCATTTAGCTATAGGATTTACATTGTGAGATAGTCACACTACTATTATAAAAAGTCATCAACCAAACCATATCGTTTTAAAGATCGAAATTATTATGAGGAGAACTCTTGTGTTCGTTAGCTTGTCCGCCTTATTGTGCTATACAAGCTGTGAGTCAAAAAAAGAAGAAAAGGAAGAAGAAATCAAATTTTTGGTTACTAGTCCTTTAAAAAAAGACACTACGGTTACCCGGCAGTATGTCTGTCAAATTCGTTCAATACAACATATTGAGCTAAGAGCTTTGGAAAGAGGTTACTTACAGGAAATTTTTGTGGATGAAGGTCAATCTGTAAAAAAAGGGCAAATGATGTTTCAAATTATGCCTTTGCTTTATCAAGCCGAACTTCAAAAATCTCAGGCGGAAGCCAATTATGCTGAAATTGAATATTTGAACACAAAATCACTCGCAGATAGTAACATCGTATCAAAAAATGAATTGGCTTTGGGAAAAGCTAAGTTTGATAAGGCAAAAGCTGAAGTATCATTAGCACAAACCCATTTGCAATTTACTGAGGTAAGAGCTCCTTTTGATGGTATTATGGACCACTTTCATGTAAGGCTGGGAAGCCTTTTAGATGAGGGTGATTTGCTTACCACCCTATCCGACAATAGCCAATTGTGGGTGTATTTTAATGTGCCGGAAGCAGAATACCTTAATTATAAAAATAATTCAACAGAAGAAAACTTACTTAGAGTAAACTTGTTGATGGCTAATAATCAAGTATTCAAATATCCAGGTGTGGTTAAAGCAATTGAAGCTGACTTTAATAATGAAACGGGGAATATTGCCTTCAGAGCTACATTTCCTAATCCTGAAGCCCTTTTAAGACATGGAGAAACGGGTAATATACAAATGACCATTCCGCTTAGAAATGCTATAATTATTCCTCAAAAATCCACGTTCGAAATTCTTGAAAAGAAGTTTGTTTATGTTGTTGATAAAAACAATACAGTACATTCAAGAGAAATTACAATCGCATCAGAAATGCCTGATTTGTATGTAATCGGAGCTGGTGTATCAGAAAATGAGAGAATTATGCTAGAAGGTATACGTAAAGTAAAAGATGGGGACAAAATTACTTATGAATACGAGGATCCTAAAACAGTGCTCCCAAAACTAAAAGTATACGTTGAATAATTTAATGATTAAAAAAAAAGAAAATGTTCAATAAATTTATTCAGAGACCAGTACTAGCTATTGTAATATCGCTTGTAATTTTATTTATGGGCGCACTGGCTATCAAAACGCTGCCCACATCACAATTCCCTGAGGTTGCACCTCCAGTGGTAATGGTGAGTGCTTCTTATCCCGGAGCGAGCGCTAAATCGCTTGCCGAATCGGTTATTATTCCTTTGGAACAATCTATTAACGGTGCTTGGGGTATGAGGTATATGACCTCCGATGCCACCAGTGCCGGAGAAGCTAATATACAGGTTGTATTCAACCCAGGTACAGATATCAACCAGGCATTGGTACAAGTTTCCAATCGTGTTCAACAGGTTACCAATAGGCTACCAATTTTAGTACAACGGGAAGGGGTAATTATTACCCCTGTAATTCCAAGTATGCTTATGTATGTTAATCTTTATAGCAAGGATAAAAATGCCAACATGAAATTCCTGTTCAATTATGCAGGTATAAACATGGTGCCCGAACTACAACGGATTAATGGTATCGGACAAGTTAGAATATTAGGTAGCCGACAATATGCTATGCGTATTTGGTTAAATCCTGACAGGATGCGTGCCTACAATGTTTCCCCCGACGAGGTAATGGAAGCCGTTAGTGATCAAAGTATCATTGGTAAACCTGGACGTATTGGAAGAGGAGATAGTAAGCAAGCGGAAGCACTTGAATATGTTTTAGCGTATTCCGATCGTTTTAACGATCCCAAACAATACGAAAATATTATTATCAAGGCAAATCCGGATGGAGAGATGCTTCGCCTGAAAGATGTAGCAAAGGTTGTGTTAGGTAGTGAATATTATGATATTTATTCCAACATGAATGGGCATCCTTCAGCAGCTTTGGTATTAAAACAAACCTACGGAAGTAATGCCAGCGAGGTGATTGAAAAAGTGAAAGAAAAATTGGAAGCTCTGAA
>CANFLQ010000066.1 GCA_947447995.1 Bacteroidota bacterium
AATTTGAAATAAAACACCTCACCCCCTGCCCCTCTCCACTTGGAGAGGGGTGAAACCTGTATTAAGTGCTTTGGAAATTTCCCCTACAACCGATTCAATTTTATTTAAAACTTCATCATTTGTAAAACGCACAACCGTTATTAAATACTCATTAATAATCAGCGTTCTTGATTCGTCACGCTCTTTTTGCGATTTTTCATTATGGTAAGCACCATCAACTTCAATTATTAATTTTCTTTCATGGCAGTAGAAATCAGCTATAAAATTACCTATCGCATGTTGTCTTCTGAATTTGCAATTTTCTATTTTTCTATTTCTTACAACTTCCCACAATATTTGCTCGGCTTTTGTTTCATTCTCTAATCGTAATCTATGAGCATTTTCAAAAATTAATGGTGATGCGCCCTTAAACAAATTTTCCACACGGCTTCCTTCGTCCCCCTCTCCAAGTGGAGAGGGGTTAGGGGTGAGGTGATAAAGCGTTAACCCCGCAATAGGGCTTTCAAGAATCGTCTCTATTTGAACTCCTTTTTTATCTGCTACAGCTCTTAAAATATTGCTGTAATAAAAAGCAACCGAACCCACACAACTTAATTTCAATTTCCCCTCTCCAAGTGGAGAGGGGTTAGGGGTGAGGTTATATTTACAAACATGTTTATCAAAAAATTGTTCGAAACAATTTGCCACCAAGTCTATCACAAACTGCTCCTTTAAATTTTGATAGATAAATTTGCTAAACGATGCCAAAAACCTATTAGGCATAGGCTTTTTGTACACCGCATCTAAAATATCAGTTAAACCTAAATTAGTACGTTCATAAAATCGTTTTGATAAATGTTCGGGCATTTCTTTATTCAAATACGCTTGAATAAAGGTTTTTCCGATGTGCGCTCCGCTACCTTCGTCACCTAAAATATATCCCAAAGAAGCTACATTTTCTACACTTTTTATTCCATCGTAATAACAGGTATTGGAACCTGTGCCCAATATAGCTGCAATTCCAGGATTAGCGCCACAAGTAGCGCGGGCTGCACCTATCATATCCGAATAAACTTCAATGGTTGATGATGGAAAAACAATTAATAATGCTTCGCGAATAATTTCTTTTTTAGATGCAGCTTCACAACCGGCACCGTAAAAAAAAGTTGAAAATTCAAAGTTCAAAGTTGAAAGTTGAGGTATCAATTCTGATTGTAATATTTCGGAAATCTCAGTACTCGTTTGAAAATACGGATTAAGACCTTGTGTGGCAAACTGATGAATTTTTTTATCTGCGTCTATCAAACGCCAATCTGTTTTAGTAGAACCGCTGTCGGCTATTAAAATCATTAGTTAGTGGAAGAAAACAAAAAGTGATTTGGACTTACCAAGTTTTCGCGAACAGCAAATAAAACCAAACCCGCAGTATTATTTACACCAAGCTTACTCATTATATTTTTGCGATGTGTGGTGATGGTGTGTGTACTTAAAAATAATTTATCAGCAACTTCTTTGTTGGAATGTCCTTCAGCAATTAAGGTAATGATTTCCATTTCGCGTTCGCTTATGTTCATCCCTTCGCACGAATAATCAGCAGTATTAACCGATTTCCCTTCCAATACTGCGCCGGCAATTTTACCACACATAAATTGTTCACCCAAGGCTGTTTTATAAATTGCTTCCACAATTTCATCCTTATCACAGTCCTTTAACAAATGACTAGTAACGCCCATTTTCATTACTTTTGCAATTATTTCATTGCTTTGCAATTCGGTAATAGCAAGAATTTTTGTTTTAGGATATTTTTTAATGATCTGTTGCATACTTTCCAAACTATAATTAGCCGACGTATAATCGATAATAATTAAATTCGGAGTATAAAATTTAGATTGATTTATAAGATCTGTACTGCTCAACGCCTCAGATAATAAAGCAAAATCAATATTTTCCTGTAATAGCACAGCCAAACCTTTTCGGCTTAAAAAATGACTGTCGGCTATGGTGATTTTTATTTTTTCCAAAATATATTATTTAGAATGATTTTAAATAGCGTACGAAAATACAAATTTATTGTATTGTAGCACCACTAAAAAAGGAAAAAAATAATTAGTAATTGAATGCTAGATTACGTCACAAACAACCAAAAGCGCAAATATTACACCTGGAAACCAAAATAAAATGGTTAAGAGTAAACTGATCCAGAACAGTGTATCTAACCCTTTTTTAAGAAATACTGCTAATGGTGGCAATAAAATAGCTAATATGATTAATAACAATTGATGGTCGTCAACTCTACTAGTTTTATTCCCTTTTTTTTCAATAAATTTTCTTTCATTCATTTGCAACTTACTCACCGCCAATTTGCTTGATTTAATGGCAAATAAAGCTTTGCTGCTTGCAAGTAAAGTCTGTTTCTTTTTACGATCTGTTTTTTTATTATTTAAAACATTTTTGTTATTATCAGTAGAAGCATCTTGAGTTTTTTCAATCGTGGAAACATTATCATAATTATCAGAAGCAATTGTTTCAGCAGCTTGTTCTTTTTTTGCTTCATTTACAATAACTGCAACATCGCTTGGTTTGCCTTTAGCAATGTGATCTTGGGTATCCACTTTTCTACCTCCTGAAGTACTGATATAATACCCATTAGAATAACGTTTTTTTGTAATATCAATCACATTACACGAAAATAAACCAACCGCAATCACTATGGCAACTATAACTTGAGATACTTTTTTCATATTATTATTTATTTATTTGTTGCAAATGTATATTCAAATTTCAAATTAAACAATGATTTTACTCAGTTTCAAAATTCAATCTTATACTTTCCCCTTCTACTGCCAATATAGTATTATCAAAAACTGTTTTTGCTTCTTCCAATAATGGTTGTAAATCTTTATAACGAGCCGAATAATGCCCTATCATCAATGTTTTAACTTCGGCTTTTTGTGCAATAGTGGCAGCCTGTAAAGTAGTAGAGTGAAATGTTTCTTTGGCTCTAGGCAACATGTCATGCATAAAAGTTGCTTCGTGATATAACAAATTCACACCTTGTAAATGTTCAATAATTCGTTCATCATAACACGTATCCGAACAATAAGCATAACTACGCGGTTTAATTTTGTTAGTTACCAATTTATTATTAGGAATTACTTCACCGCTTTCGGTAATAAAATCAGCTCCACTTTTAATATCAACAATTTGTTCTAAAGGAATTTTAAACTGTTCTATTTTATTTTTTAAAATGGAAGCTAACAACGGTTTTTCTTTAAACAAAAAACCGCAACACGGTATACGGTGGTTTAAAACTATGGTACGTACTTCTACTTTATCATCTTCAAATAACAAAACATTATTTTGATAGGTATGAAAATGGTAAATGATATTATACTTTAAATATGTTTGGGAATGTTTCAGTTGTATATCAATGATTTCTTTCAGTTCGGGGGGACAATAAATATTTAGGTCAAATGTTCTACCCAATAAATGCATACTGGAAATTAAACCAACCAGTCCTAAATAATGATCGCCATGCAAGTGACTAATAAAAATATGATTAATGCGTTGAAATTTAAGCTTAAATCTCCTTAACTGAATTTGGGTAGCTTCGCCACAATCAATTAAAAAAAAACGCTCAGCTACGTTTAATAATTGAGCGGTTGGATTACGATTTGATGTTGGTGTTGCACTTCCACAACCTAAAATGGTCAATTCAAAATTTTGCATCATTCAATTCATATAACCATTTTAATTTTTAAATGATTTGCCTTTAAAAATTAAAACAAAAACACTTTGTTATGTAGTAAACATTGCTGTAGCTTCTGACAACGTATTTGTTATGGTTAATATATTATCCAATTGAGAAATTGAAATTAATTTTTTTACCGAATCCTGTAAACCAACTAATACACATATACCTTCGCAGTTTTTACATAATCTATTGCCTACCAAAATTGCGCTTAACCCAGACGAATCACAATAACGTGTTTCTGTTAAATCTATGATAATATTTTTTACACCATCGGTATTTAAAACCACCAATTCCGATTTTAATGATGGCGCCAAATTACTATCCAACTTTTCAGCACCTACCTTTACAACAGTATAATTATCTGTTCTATCTATTTGAAAACTCATATAATTTATGTTTTAACAAATATAAACAAAAAATGTTAAAAACAAAATGAATTATTTAAGTAGAAATCGTGAGCTAAAAATTAGGTCATAAAATAAATTTGTTACCCTGTAAAATTTTATCGCCTCAAAATTTACTTTACTCGATAGATTGTATATCTTTGAATAATCCATGAAAACAAAAATATTCATCGTTTTGATTCTTAGTATTGTTATGGCGGATTATACCGGTTGCAGCAATAAAAAGATAGACCTGCGGCACGGAATGAATCGAAATGTGTGCAAACGCCTTTCGGGAAAAACGGTTATTTACATAATTTTTGTAGATACAAAAACTACAAAACCGTGGACAGGGTTTGACATTAGAAGCACATTAGACTCCTTAAAACTGGCAACCAGCTGGATTCAGAATCAAGCCCAATTGAACAGTAAATCTGTAAATTTTCAATTGGAATATTTCCATGCAGGTACTGATTATACCATTACAAAGGAACTACCTAAAAAAATGTTGTATGAATCCATCAATACATTTGGCAACCAAGGGGCTAAAAAAATAAATGGGTGGGCAAATTCGGTTTCTAAAAGAGCGCTTATCACTTTTCCCGAAACTGTTTCATTTGAAAAAATACTTTTGCCTCCCAACCGCGATCCAAACAAACCTCTTAAACCAAACGATACCGAAAAATTAATCATTGCCATCAAAGAAAAATATAAAAGCGACAATGTGGCCGTTTGTTTTATGCTAAATAATTATTATAAAAACGATATTTCCCTTAACATGAATATGTTGAGCGATATGACGCCAGAATACTTTATAAACAGCTATAAAAACCCTACATTGATTTCACAACAATTATTGAATTTATTTGGAGCTCTAAATTTTTATAAATCGCCAGAGGATGAAAAAATGTCGGCAACAAACAATGAATTAATTGAAAAAAATTACCCGAATGAAGTGATGCTTATGCAAGAAAATAAACACCTTTCGGAATTGGTAATTAGCCCAGTTACCCAATATTTATTAGGATGGACAAATACTGTAGAAAATAAATATACCAAAATATTTAAACGTGACCTTGAAAAAAAATAGACTGCAATTTTTTTTATACTTTTTAGTTATTGTCGTTACCATAATTGTTAGCGGTTGTTTTAGCTCATCCAAAATGTATGACCGAAGCCTAAACCGCAATAAAAATGTATGTAAAAAACTATGCGGTAATGTATTAATTTATATTGTTTTTGTTGATTGCAAAGGCAACCCAAAATTTACAGACTCCACAATTCAGGAAACACTTATTATGTATAAAGAAGCTGCAAAATGGGCAGAACAAGAAGCAAAAAAAAACAATGTAAAATTATCCATACAAATCAATACCTCAATTCCAAATGTTGTTGTAGAAAAAGACTTTCCAGTAAAAAATGCAGTAAAAATGCCCATTTTTGAAAAAGCAACAATTAAAAAAATAAATGATTGGACAAATCAGGTTTCAAAAAAAGCGGGAGAAAACATGTCCAATAAAAAAGAAAACGACAGTTTGCCTTCCATTATTAATCCAATTAATACGGAGCGACTAGTTGCAAGGCTCAGGAATCAATACACTACCGAAAGTGTTGCATTGTTCTTTGAAACCAATCACAGCGGCGACAACGAAATTAAGTTGCCTCTCAACACTATTGATAATAACAATGTTGAATGTGTAATAAACAGCTATAAAAATTCAAGTGTAATTGCTTATGAATTATTATCACTATTTGGTGCCGAAAAACTCCATTATTCAAAATTTGGGCACTCTAATAATTATGCCGAATTTGCCGCAAAAGAATTCCCAGATGATTTAATGGTTAACCCATTCAGAAATCTAAATAGTGCTAATATAGGTCAATTTACAAAATACCTTATTGGTTGGAGCAGCAGTGTCGACAAAAAATATTTTCGCTTATTTAAAAATTAACCTTAATCTACTGTAATCATGAAAATTAAAAAACCATCTTTAATAGTTCAAATTTTTATTGGAATGTTTCTAGGAGTTGTAATAGGTCATTTTTGGAAAGACTTTGCCATACAGCTATCCATCCTTAGCACCATTTTTATGCGCCTCATAAAAATGATAATTGCCCCCTTGGTATTTTCGGTGTTGGTTGTTGGTGTTGCAAAAGTAGGCGATTTTAAATCGGTTGGACGAATTGGAATTAAAACATTGCTGTACTTTACATCTGCTGCAATTATTGCACTTTTGCTTGGTTTATTTTTGGTAAATATTTTTGAACCAGGCAAATCCATGTCGCTCACATTGCCTACAACTGTTGCTGAAACAGGTATTAATGCCTCCAAAAAAATGGACAGCAATACCTTTATGGAACATATTATTCCAGAAAGCATAATTGCTGTAATGGCTACAAACGAGGTACTTCCCATTGTTGTATTTGCATTGTTTTTTGGTGTGGCAGCAGCCTCTGTAGGTAGTAAAGGAAAAACCGTTGTAGACCTTTTTGATTCCTTATCCCATATCATGTTTAAAGTTACCAATTACGTAATGGCATTTGCGCCATTGGGCGTATTTGGTGCCATTGCTGCTGTGGTGGCAAAACAAGGCTTAGGTGTTTTAACAGGTTATATTTATTTAATCGCCACCTTTTACCTTGGCCTTATTATGTTTGTATTTGTAGTATTATTCCTCATCTGTTTCATCCTTAAAATAAAATTTTTTAGTTTACTAAACCATATAAAAGAGCCTGTTTTAATAGCGTTTAGCACTGCTAGCTCCGAAGCAGCCATGCCAAAAACAATTGAATCGTTGGAACGATTTGGATGCGAAAACAGGATTATTAGTTTTGTATTACCACTTGGGTATTCATTTAATTTAGATGGTTCCATGATGTACATGACCTTTGCAACAGTATTTATTGCTCAGGCTTATGGCATTGAAATGAGCACCAGCCAACAAATAACGATGCTTCTTATTTTACTTGTAACAAGCAAAGGAATGGCTGGTATACCAAGGGCTTCGTTTGTAGTAATTGCTGGAACATTAGACCATTTTAATATTCCCGTTGCCGGATTATTACTTTTATTGGGTATAGATCAACTATTAGATATGGGGCGCTCTGCAACCAATGTGGTAGGTAATGCTGTTGCTACTGCAGTTATTTCTAAATGGGAAGGCGACTTAACCGTTTTTAAAAAAGAACCCGATATTGACAAATTAAAATTGAATTAAGCGGCAGGATATTTTTTTTATGTTTGAATTTTTAAAACAACTTACCGACCCCGAATCCATTATTCAGTATGGCGGTTTAGCTTTATTATTGTTTGTTGTTTTTGCCGAAACAGGTTTACTCATCGGCTTTTTTTTACCCGGCGATTCGCTCATTTTTATTTCGGGAATGATTTGCGTTTCTCATAACGATTTAATCGGTATTGAAATTATTCCATTAATTATATCACTGGCATTGGCTGCTATTGTTGGAAATATAATAGGCTATTGGTTTGGAAAACGGGTTGGACCAACTTTGTTCAACAAAAAAGATTCATTCATTTTTAAACAAAAATACTTAATCATTACCAAAAGCTTTTATCAAAAAAATGGAGGTAAAACCTTGATACTTGGTCGTTTTTTGCCCATTATACGCACCTTTGCACCTATTTTTGCCGGAATAATAAACGTAGATTTCAAAAAATTTATGCTGTACAATGTAATTGGAGCATTTGCATGGATAAGCCTGCTATCGGGTGCAGGATATTATCTAGGAACCTACCACTGGGTACAATATAATTTAAGTGCTATCGTTATGGGTTTTATTATTATCACTTTAATACCGTTATTCGTTACTTATTTTAAAAAATAATAAATGCTGGTTTTACACGTTCGTATGTTATCAAATTGTAAATAAAAGCCAGCTAAATTTTTTTTTTAGGTTAGAATTGTTATTTTTGGACACCTTAAAAAAATCAAATTAAAATCAACTATATTTTACACTTAAACCAAAAACTAAAAACTAAATTAAAATGAGTAATCAAAAAGCAACATCAGGCGGGTTTAATTTTATGACTGCACTTTTAGCAATTGTTATTGCAGTAGCTATCGGTATAGGTATTTATATGTTTGTATTAGGTGCTCCAGGCAATTTTGATGCTGAAGGTCATCCAAAACAAGGAAATTATTTAGGAATGATGTATTCTGGAGGTTTTATTGTACCTATCTTAATGGCAATTTTTATTATTGTTGTTACTTTTTCTGTTGAGCGTTTAATCACTATTGCTAAAGCAAAAGGTAAAGGTTCTTCAGCTAAATTTTTAGTGGATATTAAATCATTTATCAGCGGCAATCAATTTGATCAGGCAATTGCAGCATGCGATCAGCAACAAGGGTCATTAGCAAACGTAGTACGTTCGGGAGTTGAAAAACTAAGAAACGTACAAAGCGATGCTTCTTTAAATAACGAAGATAAAATCACCGCGGTTCAAAAAGATTTGGAAGAAGCTACTTCATTGGAATTACCCATGTTATCAAAAAACCTTTCTATCATTTCTACCTGTGCTACCATTGCTACATTGTGGGGTTTAATTGGAACAGTATTGGGTATGATTCGCTCATTTGCTGCAATGTCGGCAGCGGGTTCTCCCGATACAGCAGCACTTGCTACAGGTATCTCCGAAGCACTTATCAATACAGCTTTAGGTATTAGTGGTTCAGTAGTTGGTATCATCATGTATAACTATTTCACTAACCGTGTCGATGCGATTACTCATAGCATGGACGAAGCAGGATATAGCATTTTACATGCATTGAAAGCGTCTAAATAATTTTCCAATTTATCAATTTATTAATTTTTCAATTAAATAAAACATGGCTAAAATCAAGATGCCCAAAGGCAATCCTTCGTTAGATATGACTCCGATGGTGGATTTAGCTTTCCTTTTGGTTACCTTCTTTATGCTTACGGCTAGTTCAAGAGTTTCTGAACCAGTGGTAGTGGATACACCATCGTCCATTTCAGATAAATTATTGCCCGAAAATGTAATGCTTATTTCTATTGACGAAAAAGGACGAGCCTTTTATAACATCAATAATTCCGACGTTCGCCAACAAACGCTTGAAAAAATGGGTGAACAATACAAAATTAATTTTACCGATAAAGAGAAAAAACGCTTTGCCGGTATGACCAGTTTTGGTGTACCCATTGCTCAATTGAAAGAATACATTAATATGGACGATCCTCACCGAATGTTGGTTAAATCGGCAGGAATACCTCATGATTCGTTACACAACGAATTGGGCGACTGGATACAATTCGGACGTGTAGAAGCAGCAAAACAAGCGAAAGTACAAAAGGAAAAAGCAGAAAGCTTAGGTAGGGAATTCAAATATGAACCCTTACGATTCGCTATCAAAGCTGATTCAAAAACCAATTACATTGCTGTTAAGGACATTATTACAGTGTTTACCGATAAAGACATTTATCGTTTCAACCTAATAACAGACCTGGAACAAGGAGAAGTTAAAAAGTAGCGAATAGTTAATAGCGAATAGTTATTAGCGAATAGTTATTAGCGAATAGTTATTAGCGAATAGTTATTAGCGAATAGTTATTAGCGAATAGTTATTAGCGAATAGTTATTAGCGAATAGTTATTAGCAAACAGGCAATTGTAAAAATTAAAAAGTATAATGGTAGGTAACAGACAATAGTAAATACGACGAAGGGAAACACTCCTGATAACTAATAACTATTAACTATTAACTAATAACTATTAACTATTACCTAACTAACTAATAACTAATAACTAATAAAAAAATGGCAGAAGTAAATACAGATGGTGGCGGCGGTGGTGGTAAACACGACAAGAAACGCGCTAAAAAAGCATCTACCAAAATAGATATGACGCCAATGGTAGATTTGGCATTCCTTCTTCTTACGTTTTTCGTACTCACCTCCACATTTAGTAAACCTAAAACAATGGAGATAAATTTTCCGGCAAAACCAGAAGATAAAAAAGACGAAACAAAAGTGAACAATGCACTTACATTTTTAATGACCAAGGATGATGGTATTTATTACTATTATGGCGAGTTTTATATTGCAGGAAACGCTAAAGGAGTGCCTCCTACTCAATTAATAAAAACAAATTATTCTGCAACTGGATTGCATAAGTTATTGTTGGATAAAAATAAACCTACTAACGATGCAATTAAATCATTAGAAGATCGTTTAAAGAAACGTGAAATTGTTGATACCACTTACAAACGATTGGTAAACAAGGAAAAAGGAACAAAAGAAGCATTAACCGTTCTTGTAAAAGCAGATGAAAAAGCCATTTACAAAAATGTGATTGACCTTATTGACGAACTAAACATTTGCAACATTGGTAAATATGCCATTGTGGATATGGGAGCAAAAGAATTAGAATTATTAAACGTAGCAAACCAAAAGTAAAATGGCTCAGGAATCAGTATTCAATAATTGGGATAGTGTAGTTGCACCTGTGCGCAACGATATTGTTTTTGAAGATAGAAACAAAAAGTATGGTGCTTACCAATTGCGTAGAAACCATAACCGTACCGTTGCATTGGCATTGTTAATTACCGGATCTTCATTTTTATTAATTGTAAGCATCCCGGCAATTATTGATTGGCTAAATAATAAAATGGAAGAAGTAGAAGTACCAATGGAAATTACTGCCGTTGACCTTACTCCTCCTCCTCCAATTGACCCAGAAGAACTGCCACCACCACCACCGCCACCACCACCGGTAATGGAAACAGTTAAATTTACGCCGCCCGTTGTTACCGATGAAGAAGTAATAGACGAACCACCACCTGTACAAACGGAGGAAACGCCCCCTATTGGTCTAGTAACTCAAGATGGAGATGTAGATGTGCTAGATATTCCAGAAGAAAAAACAGGACCAGTAGAAGCTGTTGAAGAAGCGCCGCTAGCAATTGTTGAACAAATGCCAACATTCCCTGGTGGTTACGAGGAAATGATGAAGTTCCTTCAAAAAAACATTACCTATCCGCAAATGGAAAAGGAAGCCGGTATTTCCGGAACCTGTTACATCACCTTTGTTGTTGAAAAAGACGGTTCCATTACAGGTGTTGAAAAAATGAGAGGCGTTAATGGCGGTCCTGGTTGCGACAAAGAAGCAATACGTGTTGTAAAATCAATGCCTCCTTGGAAAGTAGGAAAACAAAACGGAAGAGCTGTTCGTGTACAGTTTAGTTTGCCTATTAAATTTGCTTTAAGGTAAAACAGATTTTTAAGCTGTTTGCTTTACTTTTTAAACAGATTACAAATCTGTTATACGTACGACAGATTTTTAATCTGTCTGTTTTACTGTAAATTTAAACAGATTGGAATTCTGTTACACGTACGACAGATTTGTAATCTGTCTGCTTTAACATAAATTTAAACAGATTACAAATCTGTTATACATAACTTACAACAAAACAGTAAACCTTTGCTTAATAAAGTCCGCTTTTATTCTAACTTTGTAATGATAGCGCTTTATTTTTTAATGGGTTTACTGTTTTTGTTTTCCAACTTTGCTATACAATTATTACCGGATCACCGACAAGGTTTTGCGGGAATACTAATTACTTACGCAGGCTACCGATTTTATTTGGCATACAACACTTATAAAGCAGAGTGAGACTCTGTACTAAAATTGAAAATGTTCAATAATAAAAATATTATATTATGAGCGTCATTGCGAGGAACGAAGCAATCTCAATCAAAATATTGTATTAGATTGCTTCGTTCCTCGCAATGACGCCAACAATTAGGCTTTTTTTAAAACTAAAATCCTGTACTTCAAGTGCAAAATATTGAATAAGCATACAATTACATAGGTTTTAAATGTAATTATTGAACTGAGAAAATGAGCTTAAAGCTAAGAATAAAACACATTTGGAATTATATTCTATTACAGTTGAGTTTAATTCTTTTTGCATTTTATTTAACCATCGGTTGTTTATTTTTATTCACCGATAATTGGATAGATTTTGTGCCTGTAGGACGAAATATAATTGGGGGAATTTTGGTGATATTTGGCTGTATACGGTTTTATAATTCATACCGCAGATATAGAATAAAACACGAAAAAATACTCGCCTTAAAAAAAGAAAAATTACATCTTGAAGAAGTTATTGATGAATCAAAACATGTTCAAATTAAGTAAATATATAATTGCAGTAGTTGTTGCCACTTTTTTTTATAGCTGTGGCGATAAAAAAAATGAACCTACCGATACACCTACCAGTGGCGAAGTAAATATTGTTGTAGACGAATCGTTTCAACAATTATTCGACAACCAAATTTATACGTTTGAATCTATTTATCCGAACGCAAAAATACATACAAAATTTCTTCCTGAAAATGAAGCCATTTATCGGTTGCTAAACGACTCCAGCAAAGTAGCAGTGATGTGCCGCAACTTAACGGAACAAGAAAAAAAACAATTTGAAGCAAAAAATTTATTCCCCATTTGTACTAAAATTGCCGAAGATGCCATTGCTTTTGTGGTTAATACCGAAAATACCGATACCGCTTTTACAGTAGAAAAAATAAAAGCCATGTTGCTAGGTAGTGATACCTTGTGGACACAGATAAATAAACAATCAACGCTACAAAAAATAGATATTGTATTTGATAATAAAGGTTCGGCAAACACTAGTTATATGAAAGATACCTTGCTTGGTGGCAAAGCGTTTTCTAAAAATGTATTTGCTGTTCATTCCAATCCCGAAGTAATAGAATATGTGAGCAAAAATAAAAATGCAATTGGCGTTATCAGTGTTAATTGGATTAGCGATAGCGACGATTCCTTAACAACCGCTTTTTTACAAAAAATAAAAATAGTAGCCATTGCAAAAAACAATGCTTCGGCAGCTGTAAAACCTTATCAGGCATATATTAAAACCAAGGAATATCCGTTTACAAGAAGTGTATATATGATAAACCGACAAACACGTGCCGGACTTGGTATGGGATTTGTATCCTTTGTAGCCGGAGATAAAGGTCAGCTAATGATATTAAAAGCAGGATTGATTCCAGCCATTGCTCCAGTAAGATTGGTAGAGATAAAATAACTTTATAACTTTAAACTAAATTTAATGAAACGTAATTTATTTTTTGGAACATTGATGATTTTATCATCATCACTATTTTCGCAAACACTTTCCGATGCTATCAAACAAACCAATAATGAATTATTTGAAACTGCAGAAACAAGTTTCAAAAATCTTATTCAGGCACAATCCGGCAACGGCGATAATTATTTTTATTTTGGTGAAAATTATTTCAAAAACGACAATATTGATATGGCAAAAGATACCTATCAAAAAGGGATAAATGCCAATGCCACCAACCCTTTGTGTTATGTTGGTTTAGGCAAGGTACAATGGTATCAAAACAAAGCAACCGAAGCAAAAGCCAGCTTTTTTAAAGCAACCACACTTGCTGCAGGAAAAAATGCAACGGTATTAATGAAAATTGCGGAAGCATACACAAAGGCCGATACAAAAGATATAACCGAAGCCATTAAACTGCTTGACAATGCTATTAAATTAGAACCTAAAAATCCGGAAGCATACATTTTAAAAGGCGATGCACTTTTGGAACAAAATAACGCATCGGCAGCCATCGAAAATTATGAAAAAGCAGGAAGCCTTGATCCTAAATCGGTTTCGGCAATATTGCGTCAAGGACAATTATGGTACCGCGCAAAAAATTATAACCTGGCGTTGGAAATGTATAAAAAAGCAAGTTTGATTGATTCCTCTTATGCACCTGCTTACCGCGAAAAAGCGGAAATTTATTTCCTAGCAGGGCAATACAACAATGCGGTAGGGCAATACAAACGTTATTTGGATTTGAACAATAATTGCAGCGCACGCGGTCGTTATGCTGGATTTTTAAATCAGGCAAAACAATACAAAGAATCCGTAGCAGCCGCTAACGAAGCGTTGAAATGTAACCCCAACAATGCGTATTTGTACAGATACAAAGGCTATTCACAGTACGAATCGGGCGATTATACAAATGGTTTACAAACCATGAATGCGTTTTTTAATTTGGCTTCAACAAATCCAAAAATAAAAATTATTGCGGAAGATTATGAGTACAGAGGTCGTTTATATGCAAAAGACACAAAGGATTCCACATCATTTTTATTAGCTATAGCAGATTATAAAAAAGCAATGGAGTTAGATGCTTCTAAAAGCGAATTAAGCGGCGACATTGCTAATACCTATATCAAAATGAAAAAATACCCAGATGCTATCTCTGCCTTTAAAACAAAAATGGAAAAAGGAAAGCCAAGTGCTAACGATTATTTTGGAATTGGACGCGCCTATTATTATTCCAAAGATTTTACCAATGCCGATTTTTATTTTGATCAACTGATTAAACTTCAGCCTGATTTGCCATTGGGTTATTTATGGAAAGCAAAAACAAGTTTGCAACTTGACCCTAAAAATGAAACATGGTTGGCAAAACCACATTATGAACAATTCCTTTTAAAAATAAAACCTACAGATGCAGAAAAAAGTAAAAAAGACGTTATAGATGCCAATACCTATTTGGGTGTTTATTTTATGAATAAAAAAGACATTTGTACTGCAAAAACATTTTTCAAAAAAGTGGAAGAAATGGATACTTCCAATGCCAATGCTAAAAAGTTTTTGGAAAGTGCTGAGGCAAAAAAATGTCAGTAAATAATTGTAAGCCAATGAATGCTTGCCAAAGATTAGTTTAATAAAAAACCTAAACTTTCTTCTGGCTTTTCTACGCCAAATGTGTTGTCCGACGGTTTGTAAAATTGACTTTTAGAAAAGTTTGGGTTTACAATTAAACGGCTACTGTATTTTTTTGCATGCCTACCATTTCAATGGCTGCGTTAATAATACCGTTGGTATCAAAACCACATTCGGCATACAGTTCTGATGGCTCTCCGTGTTCAATGTATTTATCGGGAATGCCAAGGCGTTTTACGTGTGCACTGTAATTGTTATCCGCCATAAATTCAATTACAGCAGTGCCCATTCCGCCAACAATACAGCCATCTTCTACGGTAATTACTTTGGTGTGTTTGGTAAATACTTCGTGCAATAACTCTTCATCAATGGGTTTTAAAAAACGCATATCATAATGTGCTACACTAATGCGTTGCTGTTCTAATTTTTTGCAAGCAGCAACAGCGTAATTACCAATTGGGCCAATGGTTACAATGGCAATATCGTCGCCATTTTGAATGCGTGTTCCAGTTCCAATTTTAATTTTTTCAAAGGGCGTTTTCCAATCAATCATTACACCATTACCGCGCGGATAACGAATTGAAAATGGCGCATTGGTTTCGGGCAATTGAGCGGTATACATTAGGTTACGTAGCTCTTCTTCATTCATTGGTGAAGATACAATCAAATTTGGTATGCAACGAAAATACGCCAAATCATACGCTCCGTGGTGTGTTGGACCATCGGCACCTACCAAACCGCCTCTATCTAAACAAAATACAACAGGTAATTTTTGTATCGCTACATCGTGTATTACCTGATCAAAGGCGCGTTGCATAAAGGACGAATAAATATTACAAAACGGAATTAATCCTTGCGTTGCCAATCCTGCCGAAAATGTAACTGCATGTTGTTCGGCAATGCCTACATCAAATGCCCTGTCGGGCATGGCTTTCATCATTATGTTTAAGGATGATCCGCTGGGCATTGCAGGTGTAACACCCATTATTTTTGGATTTTTTTCGGCAAGTTCTACTATGGTATAACCAAACACATCTTGGTATTTAGGTGGCTGTGGTTCTTTAGGAACAATTTTAATAATTTCTCCAGTATCTTTGTTAAACAAGCCCGGAGCATGCCATACGGTTTGATTTCCTTCTTCCGAAAATTTATATCCTTTGCCTTTTTGAGTAAGAATATGTAAAATTTTCGGTCCGGGAATATCTTTTAAATCTTGCAATACTTTTGTTAAACGTTCTACATCGTGCCCGTCGATAGGACCAAAATAGCGGAACTTTAAAGATTCAAACAAATTACTTTGTTTAAGCAATGTAGTTTTTAAACCGTTTTCTACTTTAGAAACAATGTCCTGCGCAGTAGGTCCAAATTTGCTCATTTTACCCAGCAAATTCCATATTTCATCTTTAAATTTATTGTAAGTATGTGAAGTAGTGATGTCTGTTAAATATTCTTTCAAAGCACCCACGTTAGGGTCAATGCTCATGCAATTATCATTGAGTACTACTAACAAGTTGGAGTTGGAAATACCAGCGTGATTAAGGGCTTCAAATGCCATTCCGCCTGTCATAGCACCATCGCCAATTACTGCAATGTGCTGGCGTTTTTTTTCGCCTTTGTATGCCGATGCAACTGCCATTCCAAGGGCTGCACCAATGGAAGTAGAT
>CANFLQ010000067.1 GCA_947447995.1 Bacteroidota bacterium
AGAACTGGCATTTGGTCCCGTCCACGAATAGCTTGCTGCACCTGCTGGAGCAGTTAAAGTAACCGTTTTTCCTGAGCAAACCGCAGGCGATGATGGTATAATCGCTAACGAATCACATTTTGCATCAATGTAGGCATAAGCGTAATGATCTCCTGGAGCATTTATTAAAACACTCCAACAAGTTCGGGTTTCGAATGTAACTTTTACAGTTTGACCAATGTAATTTTTTAAGGGAATGTTAACAGAACTCCAAGGTTTGTATAAATTACCTCCTCCAAAAGTAACAAATCCGCCAATACTTGCAGCAGTGGTGCCATTTACATCGTAACTGGCACAATTAATAATAGCACCGTTGCCATCATACATTCGTATTTTAAAATAAGGTTGTTCCGTTGAGGAATGACCAGCTCCCGGAGCCAATACAACAGCATAATAGTAGGTAAAGCTATTGTTGGTAGAATTTACAGTATAGGTGTAGGACATTGTTTCTCCTCGCCCAAAAGCAAGGTTTGCAACCTGATTCCCCAACCTTACAGAATTACCACCAGCCCCAGGATATACTACTGGTAAGCTGCTTCCTCCTACGTTTGCATCGGTACCAGTAGTCATTATAAAATGATTTTTTGCATCGGAAAGGGCGGCGTTATTAGCACCTTTGTTAAATACTGTATTCAAATAAGGCCAACCTGTTATGGGGGTGCAATTTGCACCGTTACAAAGCCCCCAAGTACCTGTCCAGCCTGTAAAATCACCTGTTTCAAAATCAGCATTGATACACTGAGCGTTAGCAGTATTGGTTAATAATAAACTTAAAATAAAAGTTAATACTTTTATTTTATGAAATATTGAATTATTAATGCCCATTGTAATGTAATATTTAAAATATATTTTAGATAAAAAATGTGTAAAAATAGAATACATTAACGTACTATACAAGCCTAAATATGGTTGATTTATACTGTTTTATGGTTTAAATTTAAGGAGTAATCAATACTTTTATTCTCCCTCTACCAGTGTTACTGTTCCAATAAAGCTGTGTTTTTTATTAAATATATCGGTCAAATTTACTTTCCAAACATATACATCTTGTTGTGCAGTTTCAGCTCCTGAATTTGCTTTACCATCCCAACCTTTGTTAATATCATCGGCATAAAAAATAAAATTACCCCAACGGTCAAATATCATTAATTCATATTTAATAATGCCTTTTCCTTTCCCCAAAAAGGTATCGTTTATTCCATTACCGTCTGGCGAAAAAGCATTGGGAATAAAAAACGAATATTCTGGACTTATTATTACCTCATGTGTAACTGAATTGGGGCAAAGCCCTCCATTTAATACACTCAACGTAATAGTGTATGTTGCTTCTGTTTTTGGGTATAAATGTACTGGGTTGGGTGTTTTATTGCCTAAGGTATCACCATCTCCAAAATCCCAATGCCAGTAGTTTACATCTTTCGATGATTTATCGGTAAGCGTAATATTAGGAAACGTAACAAAAACGGGCTGAGGCGAAATTGTAAAGTCGGTTGCAGGTTTTGGAAATACCGTTACATTGCTTGTAGTTTTGGCTTTACAGCCATTAGCATCGGTGCCAGTAACACTGTATTGTGTGGTTTTTATTGGTGATACACTTACCGGATTAGCAGTAGATCCATTTGACCATAAATAGCTGGAAGCCCCAGAAGCGGTTAATGTAGTGGTAAGTCCTTCACATACAGATGTAGTATTTGCTACTACAATTGGTAATGGATTAACAGTAACTGTTGTAATTGTTGTGTTTTTACAACCTGCTGCCGATGTTCCGGTAACGGTAAATGTAGTTGTTTTTTGTAAGGGTACTACCAAAGGGTTTACGGCTGTACCGTTTGACCATAAATAGCTGGCTGCACCAGAGGCTGTGAGCGTTGCCGATTGTCCTGCACAAATAGTTTGTGAATTAACGGTTACTATTGGTAGTGGATTAACGGTTACTTTAGTAACCGTAGAGCCCGAACAACCTACTGTATTATCGGCTACTGTGTAGGATGTAGTAGTTAAAGGGCTTACAGTTATTGTATTTCCGCTAGCTCCAGTAGACCAATCGTACGTGGCACCGCCAGTTGCTAAAAGTGTAGTAGTTGCTCCAATGCAAATTGTGGGCGAATTAACAACAATAATTGGTTTTAAAATTAGCGTAACTGTTGAAACAGCAGCGCTAGTACAACCACTAGACCAACATGTTAAATAAGTATTTATTTCTGCTGGCGTTGATGTTGGTAAACTTGAGCAATTGGCGGTACTACCATAAACGGTATACGTTTTTGTTGCCACAGGAGTAATGTTTTTATTGCCAATATATGTGTTATCCGACCATTTATAAGAGTTGCCGCCGCTAGGGCTTAATATTCCGCTTAAACCTTGACAAATAGCTGGTGAATTAACAGTAATTATTGGTAATGGATTAACGGTAATTGTTGCTGTTGTGGCGGTAGCGCAACCTTTTGATGTGCCATTAACCGTGTACGTTGTTGTATTTGCTGGCGAAACGGATATATTGTTTGTTGAAACTCCAGTAGACCATAAATACGTTGTTGCACCACTTGCTGTTAATTTTATAGGCAGAGCTCCTGCGCAAATTGTTGCATTATTTACAAGTACTATTGGGTAAGGGTTTACAGTAATGGTGCCTACTTTGGTAGATGAGCAGCCAGCTGTAGTTCCAGTAACGGTGTAGGATTGAGTAGTTGCAGGAGAATTTGTTAAGGTATTGGCAGTACTGGCATCTGACCAAACATAAGTACTTGCACCACTTGCCGTTAATGTTGCCGATAATCCTATACAAATGGTTTGGTTGTTAACAGTAGTTACAGGCATGGGGGTAATGGTAATAGCACTAAACGCACTTACAGGGGGGCAGCCCGACAAATTAATTGAATTAGTAACCGTATAGGTTCCAGGCGTGCTTGCCGCTAAATTAATTTCGCCAGTGGCAGTACTTTTAAATACTATACCTGCAGTTGCACTAAATACACCAGCAGAGCCGCCATTAATAAAGGTTGGGCTAGGGTTAGGGTCATTTTTACAATAGGTTCCAAGGGTAAAATCAGCTTTAGGAACACTTACAATGTTAATAACAGATGTGCTTTGCGCAGGACAAGGGGCTGCAAGGCTGTATGTAACAGTATATGTACCCAAGGGGGTTAAAGAAAGATCAATGATGCCACTATTGGGGTTAATAATCAAACTGGCATCTGCACCGCTAGAAAAAATACCGCCTGGTGTTCCCGTTAAAACGGGTTGAGGGTTGCTGCCTCCTAGTTTACAAACAGTTGAAGGATTGTAACTAAATGTTGCATTTTGTAACGCAGTAACTATAACAGTAGCAATGGCGGTGTCGCTGCCGCAAATGGCACCTGTTCCTGTAACGGTGTAGGTAGTTGTTCCGGCAGTAGTAGTTGGAGCGGTAAAAGAAGTTGTAGTTTCACCGCCAGGCGCCCATTTATAAGCAACACCACCACTGGCGGTTAGTAGGGCACTGCCTCCTATACATGTTTTAATAGAATTTACAGTAACATCTACCGCTGGTATTAAATTACCAGGCATTGTAGTTGTTAGCGTAAAAGAGCATGCTGTATTACTTAAGGTTGACATAACTACGGTGTATTTACCTGGTTGGTTAACTGTAACTACTTGTGAAGTAGCTCCAGACACAATGCCTGGCCCTGTCCAACTATACGTTTTTGCCGAAGGTGCGGTTAACGTAACGTTTGTTCCTGTACAAACAGCTGGAGCAGAAGGAATAACAGCTAAGGGAGCGCAGGAGGCATCAATATAAGCGTAGGCATAATGAGCCCCAGCAGCATTTTTGCTGTTATTTGCAGTACAGCCAGGGCAACAATCTCTCGTAATAAACTGTATCCCAACTTTTTTGCCTACATAGCCGTCAAGTGGTATAGAAACGGAACTCCAATTTTTCCATTGAGCGCCATTTGTAGTTTGGAAACCACCAATATTAGGTGCCGTGATGCCGTTTACATCATAAGCAGCACAATCAATAGCAGTGCTGTCTCCTCCTACATCATAAACAAACATTTGTATTTTAAAAAAAGGTTGCTCCCATTGATCATGCGATCCCCCATCTAAAACAACTGCATAACTATAAGTAAAAGAGGAGTTCCCTGAATCAACTACAAATTTATACATCAGGGATTCGCCACCACCCCGCTGTTGTGCATTTCCAAGCCTTGCCGAATATTTACTACCACCATTGGGGTTTACTACTGGCAACGCATTACCTATTACAGCATCAAAACCCGAACTCATAATAAAATGGCTGTTTTCGGGAGCAGCGGTGGAGGATTGATTGGGTGTGCCCTCGGATAAACCAAGGTGTCTGAATGGGTCAGGATAAATACCTGTATATATAGAAACACAAGGTACTTCAATACATGGTATATTTATACATGGGGCAAAAGTGCCTGGCCCTGTACCAAAAACGCAACTTCCAGACCCCGTACCTGCACTGCAGGTGCCAGGCCCTGTACCTGTTTGACAACCAGGTGTGCCGCCTCCTTGTGGTAATGCAGCTGATTGCGAAAATGTACCTGTCCAGCCTGTAAAATCGCCACTTTCAAAGCCTGCATTGGTACATTGGCTGTATAAATTAAGGTTGGTTAATATTCCTATAACTAATACAATAAATGGTAGATAAAAGGCTTTATGTAAAAGGGGGGTCATTTTTTTAAATAGAATGTTATTTTTTGTTTCTAAAATATGAAGATGTATTTGAACTTCAAAAGGTTGCATTTGAAAAAAATCATTTCAAAACCTGTCAGGTCTATAGATAGCTCACCGTTTATAAAACTCAATACCAATCCTATCAATATGCTCTAAAAGTTCTTTGTTATCAATGTATTTGTAAATAGATAAATCGAAGGTATAGGGCAAATACAAATCATCTAATTGTAAAGAAATGGTGTTTAGCACGGATAAATTCAAACTATCTCCTTTAAATGTAAGGTCGATATCCGATCCGTTTTTATAATTCCCTTTGGCTCTTGAACCATACAGAATTACCTTATCCACTTGCGGAAAAGCAGAGAATACCTTTTGGATCTTTTCAATGGTTTCTTCTTTAAGCCCGTATTTCATTTGTTATTTTCAATATTATTTGTTCCGTTATTTATTTCCGACATTGTTTGATGCAGTACTTTAAAAAGATCAAAATAGGTGTGTAAAATAGCGAATGCAATTTCATCAGCGATTTTTTGGTTGTAAGTATGAGACGTTCTATTCCTATCCTTAAACATTTTCATCCATACTTCACCGTTTTTAATCAATCCTATTTTAAATCCTATGGTAATTGCATCTCGACTGCCATAAACAGGTTCTTTTCCTTGAAATTCTATAAAATCTTTTACTGTATTCCATGCCAACTCATAAGTATATTCAAATGCCTGAATTAGTCCTTGCTCTTCCATTTCGTTAAGGTCTTCTCCCTTTTTAACAAATTTTTCTAATTGAGAAAGCGCTTTCGTGAAATTGTTAAATCGCTGTATCCAGCGTATGTCCTTGTTTTCGGATTGCATAATTATATAGGGTTTTTTATTCAGTTCGCTAATTTAATACTTTAATTGCTATTCAAAAATGATGAAATTCGTAACAATCAAACTCCTTTTTATTGTTATCAATTTTTTGGTGCCAGAACCCCCGAAAGTATGGAAGTGATCATGGTGGCTATTGGAGAAAAACTAAGTGCCACTATTTTTTTAGGATTGTTTTCTTTAGAGGTAAATATTGAGGTAGCTATTCCGGCATTTAATGTTTTTGAATTTTTATCAATGATTGAATAATGTACTGTTACTACCCGTTTGTATGCGTCGGTAGCAATGTCGTAGGAATTAATATCGCTGGTAATGTCCAATTCATTAATAAAAATGAAATAATCGGATTTGTATTTTTTGTTGAGGTAAGTGATTAATTCAGGGTCATTTATCTTTTTATTCATGAATTTTTTATCATTATTCATCTCCACCACTATTTGTCCGTTTTTTACTCCCTTAGGTTTTGCGGGAGTTGTAGAAGCAGCCGTTTTACTGTCCACCAAATCGTAGGATAAGGACGTTGTTTTGTAAATATAATCAAGGTCTTTTGCCATTTTTGCCGAATCGGAATAAAATGAAACGGCAGATTCAATTTTGCTCAATTTTGCTTGAAGTTGAGCATCCAGTTGATGGCGAAAATTTTCACGAATCTGATCAAATTTCCAACCTGTTTGTTGGTTTACTTTTTGATCAATTTCGCTCATGTATAATTTGGGCTCAAAGGGGATGAGCATAATTTTTCCGGTAAGTTTATCGCTGTTGGTATTTCTTGTGCTTTCTTGTGCGTTGGCTGTTTTGATAGTTAATAGCGAACAGGAAATAGTTAATAGCAAACAGCGAATAGCGAATAGCGAATAGAAAGTAGAGGCAAGTTCGAAGTTTAAAAATGTATTGTTTTTATTCATCTCTACTTTTATTATTTTCTGCTAACTATTAACTAATAATTTTATTTACCAAACAGCCTTATTACATCGTTTCCATTAGCATACAGCAATAAAGCCAAAAGTAATATCATGCCTGCATATTGTGCGTATTCCATCACTTTTTCATTTGGTTTTCTGCCCGTAATTACTTCGTACAATAAAAACATTACGTGCCCACCGTCCAATGCCGGAATAGGCAATATGTTCATGATGGCAAGTACAATACTCAAAAATGCTGTAAATGCCCAAAAACGTTGCCAATCCCAAGTGGTGCTGTATGCTTTACCAATAGACATAAAACCTCCAATTTCCTTATGTGCATCTTTTACTGTAAATAAAACTTTAAATTGTTTTATATAACCATCAAAGGTTTCATAAGCTTTATGTGTGCCAGCAGGAAAGGATTCAAGCAAACTATATGATTTTGTTTCAAGAGTAAAATAGTTGTCTAAAGATTTTGGTCCAAAACCAAGCGTTCCCTGTTCTGAAACTACGGCTTTTGTTGTTATGCTGTCGTTGTTGCGAAGCAATGTTACATTAACGGAAAGGTGTTTATTGTTTTTTAAAACCTTTACCACATCCTGAAAATAGGGAGTGGAAATGTTGTTGATGCCAATTATTTTATCTCCTTTTTTTATCCCCGCTTTGGCGGCGGGTTTGTTGGGAAGAACGGTATCAACATCAAACGGAAAACGAGGTTCGATAAGTGAATATTTATGTTTGATCATTTCACTTAAATCGTCGTCGGTAACGGCAATGTTGATTTTTTTAGTTTCACGTTCCACCTGTATGCTTTGTGCTTTATTGATAAGCACTTCGTAAGGTACTTTACTAATATTTTCAATAGGTTTATTGTCAACTCCAAGTATGTTATCACCATCGCGCAAGCCCATTTGGTAACCTAATGTATCAACAGCAACTCCATATTTTACATTTTTTGTTGGTAAAAATTCTTCGCCCCAGGCAAACAATACCATAGAGTAAATTAAAATCCCTAAAATAGCATTTACCGTAACGCCTCCTAGCATTATAATTAAACGTTGCCAAGCAGGTTTGGAGCGAAATTCCCAAGGTTCAGGAGGTAATTTCATTTGTTCCTTGTCCATGGATTCATCAATCATTCCGGCAATTTTAACATAACCGCCCAGTGGCACCCAACCAATACCGTATTCGGTATCGCCTTTTTTTACTTTAAAAAGCGAAAACCAGGGATCGAAGAATAAATAGAATTTTTCTACTTTGGTTTTAAATAATTTTGCAGGCACAAAATGCCCCAATTCGTGCAATACTATAAGTATAGATAGACTTAAAATAAATTGCGATGCTTGTATTAATATTTCCATAGTTAAAAAGCCCCTCCCCTTCATCCCCTCCCTGCCTCATCCGCCTTCGGCCCCTTCTCCAAAAGGAGAAGGGAAGCGGAAAAAAGTTTTAGAGGGGGCTAGGCTTAGGCGATGTTTGTTAATATTGGTGTAACATTAGTTTTTAAAATCAATTCTTACTTTTTATAACAATTCTCGTGCTACTCTTCTTGTTTCGGTATCTGTTTCCACATAATCGTTATAACTTGGTTTGCTTATAAACGCAATTTTTTGCAAGCATTTTTCAATCAGGTCGCTCATTTGTAAAAAGCCAATTTTATCGTTTAAAAATGCCTGTACTGCAATTTCGTTGGCGGCATTTAATACGCAAGCTGCATTTCCACCTTTGTTCATTGCTTCAAAAGCGAGTGCAAGGTTACGAAATGTTTCTGTATCTGCTTGCTCAAAAGTGAGTTGAGGGTAATTTAAAAAATTAAAGCGTGGAAAATCTGACTTTATTCTGTTGGGATATCCCATTGCGTATTGTATTGGCAATTTCATGTCAGGCAGTCCCATTTGGGCTTTCATGCTGCCATCGGTAAACTGAACAAGTGAATGCACAATGCTTTGCGGATGAACAATTACATCAATTTGTTCGGGTTTTAACCCGAATAACCATTTGGCTTCTATCACCTCTAATCCTTTGTTCATCAATGATGCCGAGTCGATAGTTATTTTTGCACCCATTTCCCAATTGGGATGTTTTAAGGCTTGTTCTTTTTTAACGGTACTCAAAAAATCTTTCTTTTTGCCTCTGAATGGTCCGCCAGAAGCTGTCAGATATATTTTTTCGATGGGATTATGAAATTCGCCTGCAAGGCATTGAAAAATGGCTGAATGTTCCGAATCTACTGGATAAATATTAATACCTTTTTCTTTTGCAAGTGAGGTAACCAAATCGCCTGCAACAACTAGCGTTTCCTTATTTGCCAAGGCTATTTGTTTGCCTGCATTAATTGCCGAAATGGTTGATTCCAGTCCAGCATAACCAACAATGGCAGTAAGTACCATGTCAATGTTTTCCATTTGTACCACATCGGCAATGGCTTTTTTGCCGGTAAACACTTTTATATCGTGTTTGTTCAGCTCATCTTTTACGTAATGGTATTTGTTTTGGTCGGCAATTACAACGGTGTTGGGGTTAAATTCAATGGCTTGGCGAATGAGCAGGTCGGCATTGCCATTACCTGTAAGCACTTCCACTTCAAATGAATTGGGGTTAGCACGTATTACATCCAATGCTTGCGTACCAATTGAGCCGGTAGAACCGAGTATGGCTATTTTTTTAGAGTTTTCCAATTTTTCAATTTTTTAATCTACAATCTATAATTGACCTAAAACACCATATAATCCTGTGGATCTACGGCCTTTCCATCGTACCATAATTCAAAATGCAAATGCGGTCCGGTTGTTTGTTCGCCAGAATTACCAATGATTGCAATAGGATCGCCGGCTTTTACAAATTCCCCCACTTTTTTTAGTAATACCGAATTATGTTTGTATATCGAAATTAAATTATTGCTATGCTGTATGGCAATATTATAGCCAGTTTCGGATGACCAGTTTGATAAAATAACTGTTCCATCCAATGTTGATTTAATGGCTTCGTTTTCTGGAGCCACAATATCTACACCATAATGTTGTTCGGACGATTTGAATGAGCTGGAAACAATACCTTTTAAAGGAGTGAAAAAGAAAAAGTTGCTGATGCCGTTTTTTGCTGTTCGGGTTTCATAAGATAAACTGTATTTATCTTCCGACTCAATATCTCTTCTTAAAACACCTTCGCTCACCGATGGACTCATTTCCAGTTTGCCAAATTCTTTGCTATGATCGGGTTGATTTTGAGTAGTGTCCGTTTTACCATTTCCTTTTAAAACCTCACCAATATTGCCCATAAATTTATTGTGCTCAGCCAAGGCTTGTTCAAGTGAATCGCTTTTTAAAGTAATACGGATTAATTTTCTTCTCACCCCTACATCGGCATAACCGGGAATGTATTCACGCAATGGGGTAAAGGCAATGAGCGACGTTACAATCATAATCATGATAATAATAGTGGAACCCAATAAAATTACCAATCCTAGGGGAGTAAGGCGTAATTTGAATTTTTCTTCAAAGGTGTCGTCATTCATTACTACCAATCGGTAACGATGCCGTAAACGTTTTATAAATTCACCTTTTTTTTCCTTTTCTTCTAACATACTTGTATACAAATATCGGGAAAAATATTGGGATTATTTTAAATTGTAATTTGTTCCTTTTTTGTTGAAAAATAATTTGAATGAGGTTTTTAATTTGTTTTCGTTTAATTTTTAAAAGTAATTTTGTTATTGATTTAAACTTCCGCTGATGTGTACTTATCCCTTACTAAACATGAATTATTTATACCAATTAAAATATAAAATGAATTTACTTACCACTCTTTTTATTATTATCAGTTTCAATGTATGTGGTCAAAATGTAGTTCAGGACTCAAAAATGGCAATACTATCAGTGGATAAGAATGGGAAGCCATTTGAGGCACATACCAATGAGTGTTTTATGTATTTGAATACCAATAATGGTGATTTTATGTTTAAAACAGATATGAATACGTTTGATTCAGGAGATGAAAGTATAGATACTGTATTGAGCAATAATGGATCTCAGCTCATTATTTTTAAAGGCAATATAAATGAAAACCTTTTCAGATTTATGGAAGATGAAAATAACGGACAGATGTATGATATGAAAGGTGTTTTATCCATTAATAATGTTGATATTGAATGTATGGCTCAATTTGATCCGATATGTACTGGAAATAAAAACGATATTAAAAATTACCGTTTGGATTTTAGGATGTCGGTAGATGCAAAAAAAATATCTATAAAAGGACTCGAAAATAAATTAACGAAACAAGTTGTATTTGAAGTTGGCAGAGGTAAGCTTAATAGTATGAATTGAGGTTACAATTGTTTAAAGATTTTTTTAATAAAAGCCCCATATAAATTAATATATGGGGCTTATTTAAGAGGTCCCGAGCGGATTCGAACCGCTGTAGCAGCTTTTGCAGAGCTGAGCCTAGCCGCTCGGCCACAGGACCAATTTTCAATTAGGGAAGCAAAAATACAAAAATTTGGGAAATAACAATTAAATAATTGGATTGTTATTTGAATATTCTCTTAAACATTTAGGACACAAACAATTGTCATAAATTTTTTTTAGTTCGTTTAGTGTTTTTATAGCTATTGTTAAGTCTTCACACCAACAGCCCATCGTTTTGTTACAACAGTTAAAATTTGTTTTGCATTTGGAACAAATTTTAAGGCTCATGTTTATTTTGTTGAAAATTTAGTCTTTCGCTTTACAACTTTTCCAAAGTTACAAACTTTGGAAAAGTTAACATTGAACAATAACAATACTTACTTTTTCCACATTACCATTCATTGGCGGATTAAGTTTGGTAATTTTTATTTCTAGTTTTTTTAAGCTAATAAATTCTTTTTTTAAATGATCAACAATGCGTTGCCCAACTGTTTCAATAAGTTTGGCTCGTATTGCCATTTCCAATTTAACAATGTTGTAAACAGTAACATAATCGATGGTTTTGTTTAGATCGTCGGTTTTTGCCGCCTCTGTAAAATCAGTTTCCATTGTTACATCTACTATGTAATTAGCGCCAATGATGGCTTCTTCATCCAAACAGCCATGGTAACAATACAGTTTAATTCCTTCAACAATAATTTTATTCATCCTATTTATAGATCTGAACCTTCGGGGTTTTCTCCTCCAGGTTTGTTATTTTTATTGGTCTTTTTCTTAGTAGTATCCGCTTTTCCAAACATCCATGTTACAGTAAATTTCAAAAAGCGTGCTTCTCTTCTGTTCATCAAATGTTGAGTATAATCGGGCGTAAAATAATTGCTGCCACGCTGTTTTGAATTCATCACATCACTCAATGTTAAATTTAAGAAAAAACGTTGTTTAATGCTTTTGTTTAGCGATACATCAAAAAAGTGTAGGTCTGTCATTTTACCTTGTGCCAATGGTTTTGGAGCTTCATACGTTCCATTTGTTTGGAAGGTAAAATCTTTAGGTAATTTCAAAGTAATTACCAATTTACTGTTTAGGCTGTATGCGCTTGCTTGTAAGGCTTCTCCAGTTGTAGATGTGTAATTAATTACCATATAATAAGGCGTTACACTGCCTGTAATGGTTAGGATTTTCATTAATGTTATCCTTGCCGAATTTTCCCATCCGTAAGAAAAACTGCTTTTTCCGTTTCTAAACGTATTGATGAGTAAATTAGGATTTGTGCTGCTTGGATAGGAAACGTAAACAATAGAGTTGTCGGTGTATTGCCCGTACAGTGCACTTAAAAAATTGATTTTTGGAGTGATATAATTGTAATTGATTTCTGCCTTGTTTACAAACTCGGGTTGTAGTTTAGGGTTACCTGTGCGGTAATTGAAATTGTCGGCTGCCATTACGATTGGAAGCATTTGAAAAAAATTGGGACGGTTTATTTTTCTTGTAAAATTTAATTGAAATTCATTTTTGTCGTTCACTTTCCTACTAAAGTATAGTGCCGGGAATATTGATTTTAATATTGTTTCAGCCGACGATGGATAAGAGTATCCAAAATTTTCGCCTGTTTTATTTAATACTTTACCATCGTAATACGATTGCTCAAAACGTAAACCCCCTTGTATTCCTATTTTTTTAACACGTGTAATATAGTTGATATACGCGGCATTCACCAAATCATTGATTTCATAATCGTTTGAAAAAAGTGAATCGTATTTAGGTGCTGAAGTATTGGAATAGTTGGATGTTATATTGGTGTTTCTACTTTGTTTATAGGTACTTTTAATTCCTAATTCAATTTTTGTGCTGTCGTTAATTGGGTTAACAAAATCCGATTGAAAAGTAAATAGTTGATTATGTCCGTTTGCATCGTTGCTTTGAAAACTAGTTGAATCAGGTCGGTTTAGCGCAGTTAACATGTCGTTTTTTGAAAATAAATATCCTCCACTGGAAGATCCATAGGTGTATTGCGCAGAAGTATTTAATTCCATACCTGCTTTTGGAAATGTTTTTTTATGGCTTAACTGAGCAATGTAATTGTTGAAATTATTTTTGGTATTGTTGTTTCGGTTACCCGAAGAATACAAGACATTGCTGGCATCTGATGAAGTGTAAATTTGATCCTCATTATTATGATACATCCCTTGATTGAAGGTTCCTCCAACAGTTATTGTATTTCTGTTGTTCACATAATAATCTACCGAAACCCTTGCTACGTGGTTTGTTCGCTTAGCATTATTTAAACCATGTTGTTCAAAAGAGCTGACAGGAAAAGGTTTAGTAATATTTTGGCGCGTAGTAGAAGATTTTAAAATGTTGTTTTCGGTATTAAAACTATACGTTCCTGAAAAGTTAACATGTTGATTTTTTGCATTTAAAGTTGCGGTTGTATTATACCTGTCGTTTGTTCCAATACTTGCTATAATGCTGCCATTATAATTAGGTTGTGCATTTTTTTTGAGAACTACATTTAAAATTCCACCAGAAGTATTGGCATCGTACTTAGCAGAAGCATTTGTGATTACTTCGATGCTTTCAATTTGATCGGAAGGGATTTGTTGTAATGTAAGATTGGTTTGTTTGCCATCGATATAAATCTGAGCATTATTATTTCTGAGGGATACAGAGCCATCATTATCTACCGATACACCCGGAATATTTTTTAAAGCATCTAGTCCTGTTCCGCCTTTTACACTTAAATCTTTATCAACATTGTACACTTTTTTATCAATGGACATGGTTATTGCAGCCTTTTCTGTAACCACTTCTACCGCTTTTAATTCGGTAGCAACAGGCTCTAATTTTATGTTTCCCAAATCGGGATTATTATTTTTGGGATTAATATTTATTGTTTTTTCAAAATCGGTATAACCGATAAATTTTATACGCAAATGATAAGGGCCATACGGAATATTAGTAAATGAAAACTCCCCGTTATCTGCAACCAAAACACCCGCAATTAAACTGTCCTTGGTTATAGTATACAAGGCAGCAGATGAAAAGCCAACTGCCTCATTGGTTTTTGCATCCAGTATTTTTCCATACACACGCTCCATCAAAAAGTCCTTTGATATAGTATTTACGGGCTTTTGAGCAACAATAATTGTTGTTGTTAAAAGGGAGATAAGAAATGTAAATATTGCTTTTTTAAAATCCATTTGGGTGGAACGCTGATTATTAAGATGAAAATGATTTAGTTTTTATTCGTTGTCGTCATTGCGAGGAACGAAGCAATCTAAAACTATAAATTGATTGAGATTGCTTCGTTCCTCGCAATGACGTTAATTGGTAATTCGTACTTATTTAATAATTTTCTATAAAACATTATTTGTTGAAAACGCTTCTAACCTGCTCACTACTTCTGCTTGTCCTAGCAATTCCACAATTTCAAACAATGCCGGACCGCCGCCCACACCACTGATACTCACGCGGAACAATTGCATTACTTGTCCGGCACCAATGCCTGCTTTTTCGGCAACAGCTTTAAATGTAGCTTCTGTTTCCGCAGCAGTAAATGTATTTAAATCTTTAAACGCTTCGGTTAATTGTTTAATAAAATCGATACTTGCAGGCGTTAAACGTTTTTTCAATACGTCGGCATCGTAAGTTGTTGGAGCAATAAAAAAGCAAGTTCCATTTGCCCAAAATTCATTTACAAAATGTGCTTTTTCTTTTACGAGTTTGCAAACAGTTTCAATGTAGTCTTTAGTCTTATATCTTGCCTCTTGAATCTCGGCAAGGTCTTTTTCGAAAATTGAAGAAAACAAAGTTGCCAATTCTGCATCCGATTTTTTACGCAGATATTGTTGGTTGAACCATTTTGTTTTTTCGGGATCAAATTTAGCGCCAGATTTATTCACCCGTTCAAATGTAAATGCTTCTATCAATTCTTCTATCGAAAAAATCTCTTGTGTTGTTCCCGGATTCCAACCTAACATGGCTAACATGTTTATAAACGCTTCCGGAAAAAATCCGCTTTCGCGATAGCCGGTATAACTTTCTCCAGTACGTTCATCGTGCCAATCCAAAGGAAACATAGGTATTCCGGATTTATCACGCTTGGATAATTTACCATTACCATCTGGTTTTAATATCAGCGGTAAATGAGCAAACAAAGGCATTTTATCTTCTTTGTTCAAATAACGGTAAATTAAAATGTGAGCAGGTGCCGAAGGCAACCACTCTTCGCCACGCACCGCATGAGAAATTTCCATTTCAATATCATCCACAATATGCGCCAAATGGTAGGTTGGCATTCCATCCGATTTTAATAATACTTTATCATCCACTTGCGTAGAATTTACAACCACCCATCCACGGATAATATCGTGGAAACGGATTTCCTCATTACGCGGCACTTTTAAACGCACTACATACGGAGTTCCTGCATCCATAAGCTTTTTAACTTCATCGCCCGACAGGGTTAATGAATTACGCATATTTTGGCGCGATACCGAATTGTATTGCGGAGCCGTTACTTTAGCGGCTTCCAATCGTTTGCGCATTACATCCAATTCTTCGGCAGTATCAAACGCGTAATAGGCATGGTCGCTGGCGATAAGTTGCTCTGCATATTTTTTATAGATTCCTAATTTTTTGCGTTCGCTTTGGCGGTAGGGTGCATGAGCGCCATCCCCAAAACCAACACCCTCGTTGGGTTCAATGCCGCACCATTTAAGGGCGTTGATAATGTATTCTTCGGCACCACCTACATAACGTGTTTGATCGGTATCTTCGATACGCAATACAAAATCGCCTTTGTGTTTTTTTGCAAACAGGTAACTAAATAAGGCTGTACGAACACCACCCATGTGTAAACCACCTGTTGGACTAGGTGCAAAACGTAATCTTACTCTTTTGTTTTCCATGATAATTAATTAATGAGGTGCAAAGGTAATTGTTGATGTGCTGATTTGCTAATAAAATGATGTGCTGATTTTCGATGTGCTGATGTGCTGATTTTTTTGATGTGCTGATTTTTGATGTGCTGATGTGCTGATTTTTTTGATGTGCTGATTTTCGATGTGCTGATGTGCTGATTTTTTGATGTGCTGATAAGACGATGAGCTGATGTGCTGATTTTTTGATGTGCTGATAAGACGATGAGCTGATGTGCTGATTTTTTTGATGTGCTGATAAGACGATGAGCTGATGTGCTGATTTTTTTGATGTGCTGATTTTTTACTTTTACTATCAGACAATGCTTTTTAAAAATTTTTTGACAAAATAGAAACATTAATTTATACATTTGCATTTATCAAAATATTCTTAAATTAAGGCCATCGGCACATCAGCACATCGAAAATCAGCACATCA
>CANFLQ010000068.1 GCA_947447995.1 Bacteroidota bacterium
GGGCTGTCTTACTTTTTGAAGTAAAACAATTATTGCTTCTTGAAAAATGTCTTCGGCATCTTCATTATTCCCAAGATTTTGTTTTATGTAGGAAGCGATAGTGGGAAAGTAAAATTTATAAAGCAACTCAAACGATGAGCTGTCTTCCGTTTTCAGTTTGTCAAGTAAAATATGGTCAGATATGGTTTGCATTGGATACAAATTTAGTTATTTGTTTATACCCAAAGTCCGAAATTATCACCCCTCTTTTCAAAATATAATTCAGTTTTTGGCCTGACAGTTTCAGCCTTTATTGGTGTTATCACCAACAAAAATTTATGGAATGGATTGTTATTTTTGAATAGGATTTTTAGCTTGCGAATATTGTAGGTTAAATAACACCTGCAAGGGCTTCTTCTATGCTTTGGAACACCAACAAATGCTGAATGTGGGTGTGCAAGAAAGAACTGCCAACTCAATTTATAGTTTTTTCTGAGTGTGTGCGAAGAATCGTTCTTCTATAAAATCACTTTCACCGATTCTTCGCATATCCCAATTAATAACAAACAAAATTCGATGACAAATATACTAAATAATTTAGCGTTATTATACTACAAATTGTAGTATAATAAAATTTGGTAGATTAATAAGGCTTTCAGCCTTTATTGTTGTTATCGCCAACAAAAATTTATGGAATGGATTGTTATTTTTGAATACGATCTTTGGCTTGCGAATATTGCAGGTTAAATAACACTTGCAAGGGCTTCTTCTATGCTTTGGAACACCAACAAGGTCTGAATTTACGAACCTCTATTGGCAGAGTTGGAATTGTTCGGAATTAAATTTGAAGAGGAATTTTTATAGAACACGGATTGGAAAAATTGAACGAATTTTCACGAATAAAGATAAACCCAACAGTTTTGAAATCTGTCGGGTTTTTGTTTTAAATAATAAATAAAAAAATCTGTGAGAATTCGTCCAATTCGCCAAATCCGCGTTCTATTTTTACGCTTTAGTAGAGTCAGCAGCCTTATTAAAAAGCCTGTTAAAATATTCCGATGATTCGTTCGGTTCAACGAAATCATTTTTAACACCTGCTAAATTTTTTGCTAAATTCTTTTTGTAGCCAATCTGCATTCCGCGTTGTATTTGAATGCGTTGCGCCTGTGGTGAACCTGCGCCGTGCATGGATTCTGTTAAATACCCAACAGCATTTCTGCCCAAAGTGATGTTTTCTATCAAACGTAAAATACGCATTCTGTTTTCGGTACTTACACCTTTACGGCCTGCTAAATATTTTTCCAATAAGGGACCTGCAATCGGATGCCTGAAATCCTGTTCGGAAGGAAGCGTAACTACCAATCCTCCGGCAATATCCTGCGCCAGTCGGGCTATTTCATAAGGGAAACGGGTAACATTGTGTTTGCATACATTGGCAAGCATCTCATCAGCAAGGTATACACCCGATTTCATTTTTTGCGCCTGGTGCGATGCAGCAATACCCAAACCAAAAATAGTTTCGTTGAGGTGACTCATTTCAATTAGTTTATCCTTGATATGCGATACTTTTTCAACACCATTATAATCGGCAATGGTAGCAGCAGCGCCAATCAGCACATCGCCCAAGCCGGTTTTACAAACGTAGCTGCGACGGTGATAACACGTAAAACGCTCTACCAACATAGAAGCAAATTCAAATTCCCCGTTCATAAAAACCTTATCGTAAGGAATAAAAACATTGTCTAAAATTATCATAGCTTCTTGTCCGCCAAATTTCGCATTACCTGCATCCATATCACCTGCTTCCATGCTACGTGTATCGCAGGATTGGCGACCGTAGATATACGTAACACCTTTTGCATCGGCAGGTATAGCGCCAACAACAGCCCAATCTTTATCTTCTTTTGTTAAACGTATGGTTGGCATTAAAATAATCCAATGTGAGTTCACACAGCCTGTTTGATGGGCTTTTGCGCCAGAAACATAAATTCCTTTATCATCTTTAGCCACAATTCTAGTAAACATGTCAGGATCCACTTGTTCCGACGGACCTTTGCTTCTGTCGCCTTTAGGATCAGTCATAGCACCGCCAATTACAAAATTTTCTTTTTGCATTTCTTTTACAAATTCTAAAAAACGTTTGTGGTAATTGGTGCCGTGTTTTTCGTCAATTTCAAAAGTGGTGGAATGCAGGGCATTGATGGCATCCTGACCAACACAACGCTGAAAGCAGGTTCCAGTATTTTGCCCCAGTTTGCGTTGCATTTTATTTTGCATTACCAGGTCTTGTGCGTTTTCCGCAATGTGCAAAAAACGGTTTACTCTTAATCCGGTAATACCCGATTTTGCGGAAGCTAATTCTTCATCTCTTACTGCAAGGTCGTAGGTTTCAGCAACAGCGTTGATGGATGGGCGAATCATCGGATGGTCAACTGGTTCTTTTACCAATTCGCCAAAAAGGTAGATGGTCATATCTCGACCTCTTAAACTTTGTATATATTCTTCGCCTGTTTTAATCATTTTGTTTGTCGTTTATGATTGTTTCATTATGATTGTGCTTGTACTTTAATAAGTACTTATCAAAGGTAATAAACGATATATAGCCTCCAATTATTAATTGGTGGTCAATTTGGTGTATTAAATGGTATATTAATTATTTAAAACCCCAGATAATAATCTTTTGTTAATTCGATATATTCATCTGTATAGCAGTGGCGACCTTCGTTTTCAATGACGATGGAATCTTCTTCCACCTCTTTTTTAATGAATTCAAATTTCATTAGCAGTCTTTTTTCGGGCTTATCGGTACGGGTAATAACGCGGGTTAATTTGGTTAAAAATAAGTTTTGTTTTTCAGCCATTTCTCTAAATCCCTGACTTTCCTTAGTAGGAAGTATCACATAAAATTTACCATCAGTATCTAACAAATTTAAAACCCCATTTAACAAATCATCAAAAGGTAATTGATCGGTATGTCTGGCATTGGTACGCGATTCTTCTATGGCTTTTGACGAATCTACAAAATAGGGCGGGTTGCTAACGATAAGGTCGTATTTATGATCACAAGAAGTTGAAAATTGTTGTATGGATGTGTGATGAACATTTATCCTGTTCTTCCACTTACAATTGGATATATTTTGTATCGCTTGTAAATACGCATTATTGTCAATATCAATTGCATCAACAACAGCATTTGATTTTTGTGCGAGCATTAAAGCGATAATGCCTGTGCCTGTGCCTATATCTAAAATTGTTTTAGCGCTAGATGTTGTTACCCACGATCCCAATAAAACCGCATCGGTGCCCACTTTCATGGCGCACTTGTCTTGAAGAATTGTAAATTGTTTAAAAACAAATTCTTGACTCGACATACATTAGTTTAAAGTTCAACGTTGGAAAGTTTAAAGTGGAGTAACTGTAACTGAATACTAATTTAACTTTAAATACTTAATAACTTATTAAAGTAAAAATAAGTTATTTTTTTGTGTTATGAAAATAACAATAATAGAAATTTTTAAATTAAATTGTTTTAAGATTTGATTTATCTAATAGTCCCGAACTTTGAACTTTATAACTTTAAACTTCATCCGATTCTTCGTTTTTATTATCAATATAAATATCAATCAAGCCTTCCGGAGCATCTAATTCCAGTTGTTTTTTTATACGATCAATGTTTACAATAAATTCTTCTTTGGCAGGAATTAAAATTTCGTGTTCACCAAATTTAATTTGAAAAATGGCTTGTTGCGGATAATCCAGTACTTCATCAACAATACCAATAGCACCATGCCTTTTATCGATTACAGTATAGCCCGGCATTTCGTGAAAATAAAATTTTTTGCCACTTAAAGGAGGTAAAAAACTAAGCGGTAAAAATAATCCTGATTTGGTTAATTCTTCTGCTTTTTCAATAGTATCAATGCCATCAATAGTAACAACAGCATTGCTGCCACGTATCTGAATTTTTTTTATAAAAAATGGAACTAACGTATTATTAATTTCAATAAAAACGGTTTCTAATTTTTCATAGCGTTTAGGGTCGTCAACATCCATAACAAAAGTTAGATCTCCATGATTGCCATTTCGTTTTGAAATGTAGCCCAGATTAAAACATTCATTTTTAGTCATCGTATCTTGTAATTTTAACTTGTTGTTGATCCTTATTTATGAGGCAAGGGTGCAGGGCAAACAAAATAGGCAGTTGACTTTTGCCAACTGCCTATATTTGAAAATAGATTAATTTTATAATTATGCTTCTGAAGTTGTTTCGGCTTCCGGTGCAGCAGCTTCCGCTTCTGCAACAGGCGCTGTATTTTTAGCAACAATTTTAGCAGCTTTAGCATCTTTAGCAGCAGTTTCAGCATTCATACGGTTTTTGTATGCGTCTTTTTTAGCTGAATCTAATTTGGTAGCTTTACCTTCAATTTTAGTTTCTTTTTCAGAAATCCATTTAGCAAACTTTGCATCTGCTTGTTCTTGAGTTAAAGCACCTTTAGCAATACCGCCAGCCAAGTGATTTTTGTACATTACACCTTTAAAAGAAAGGATAGAACGACAAGTGTCTGTTGGTTGTGCTCCGTTTTGAAGCCAAGTTAATGCTTTATCTGCATCAATGTTAATAGTTGCAGGATTTGTAGTTGGGTTGTACGTACCAATTTTCTCAATAAACTTACCGTCTCGAGGTGCACGACCATCCGCAATTACAATGTGGTAAAAAGCTCCCGCTTTTTTTCCATGGCGTTGTAATCTGATTTTTACTGGCATTTTTTTATTTTTTTAATGATTAATAATTGTTCCCTTTTTTATTTCGGGAGGGCGAAGATAAGGATTATTTTGTTGTATTAAGCAAAAAAACGATAAACCTTTGTTTTTAGTTTGTATAAAAGTAGGGTAATATCGTTTTTTTCTAATTTATAATTATGCAATTAAGATGGCGTAAAAGTGAGTTTTTAAATTTTATGTTTGTTAAAAGCTGTAACTATAATGTGTTTTTTTTTCAAAAAAATTTAATAATTATCTATACATGAAAAAACTGTACTCCATTTCATTTTTAATAACATTTGTTTTTGTAAGCCAAATAAAAGCTCAAACTACAACGTATAATAATGTTGCATCTGTTTTTTATACGCGTTGTACTTCATGCCATCATGATGGAGGAATAGGTCCCATGGCTTTGATGAATTTTAATGATGTTAGTTCTTGGTCTTCATCAATAGATACGTATGTTAGAAATAATTCTATGCCGCCATGGTCGCCAGATACTACGTACAGCAGGTTTTTACATGAACGTATAATTACTGCTCCTGAAAAAGCTGCAATTCTTAAATGGGTTGCTGATGGTGCATTAGAGGGGGATCCTGCCTTGGCTCCAACGCCCCCTTTGTATGGTCCTATGAAATATGAATTATGTCCCGAACCAACTGTAACACTTAGAATACCTACATTTCACAGTAATGCAAGTGCTAACATTAGCAATCCTTACAATTGTTTTTCTGTACCAACTAATTTAACAAAAGATAGATGGTTGCGAGCTTTTGAAATTATTCCTGGCGACAGATCAATAGTACACCATGTTGTTATTACAGTAGATACAGCTTCTAATAAAACGGCTTCCGATCTTTCGGGAAAATGCAGTAATCAAGGCGGACAGTTTGGAATTGGAGGCTGGTCTGCGGGGTCTGCGGCTGTTGTATTTCCGGGGCAGGCTCCAATGAAAGCAGGTATTAGAATTCCAAAGGGCGCTAACCTTATTTTACAAATTCACTACGCACCTGGAAGTGGCGGAAAAGTAGACAGCACAGGAATTAGAATGTATTATTATCCCGAAGGAGAAACTGGTATAAGACCAGTTTATTCAGAGACTTGGTTACAAAATTGGTTTATGAGCATTCATGCAAACGATTCAGCTACTTATTCAGCATCTCATTTTGTGGATAATTCTAGCATTTCTTTATTTTCAACTTCGCCACATTCACACAATGTGTGTACACGAATTACTAATTATGCCGATAAAGGAAATTCAGTTATTCCAATAATTAAAATTAAATCCTGGGATTATAATTGGCAAGGAAATTACTATTTCCCCAAAATGTTAAAAATTCCAAGCGGTTATACTATACGTGGCACACATTTTTATAACAATACAAAAAGTAATTTACATGATAAAACTCCTAACGTTGCTGTAAGTGCAGGAAAAAAAACTTCTGATGAAATGCTTTTTGATTCATTTCAATGGTTGGATTATAAAACTGGGGATGAAAATATTGACATTACAGCTTTATTGAAATGTGATACTTTGCTTGTTTGTAAACCCCTAGCTGCAGGATTAATTACAGGATTAAAAACAATATGTGTTGGTCAATCTGGAGTTTCTTATGCAGTTCCTTTAATTGATAATGCTGCAACATATACTTGGGCGTATTCAGGTACTGGCGCAACTATACACGGAAATGGAGACTCTGTAATTGTCGATTTTGCTACAAACGCAACAGCTGGAAATTTAACAGTAGCTGGAGTTAATACTTGTGGTATTAGTGGATTTGTTTCGGCTAAATATGCAGTAACAATAGCCAGTTCGGCAAATCCTTCAACAATTTTAGTTAAAAATAATTGTGGTAGTTCAGAACTTACTTCAAGTTCAACATCAGGTACCTATTTATGGAGTCCTGGTGGTGAAACTACTCAAAGAATAACAGTAACAATTAGCGGTACTTATTCGGTAGCATTATCAGCAGGTGGTAGTTGTTCCGCAACATCAGTAAGTGCAGTAATAAGTATAAACCCATCGCCACAAATAACATTGCCAAAGCCTGCTTCAAGATGCGGAGAGGGAACTGTAACATTAGGTGCAACTGCAGGCACTGTTCATTGGTATACAACAGCCACGGGTGGTACATCAATAGGAACAGGCTCAAGTTTTACAACACCCAGTTTAACTGCAACTACTACTTATTATGTCGATGCTTCAGACGCAACATGTACATCAACACCAAGAACAGCAATAATAGCAACAGTTAATAATAGACCAATGGCCTCAATAGCAGGTAATACAAGTGTATGTAAAGGTAATACAGGTATACTTACTATTTCATTAAAAGGTACAGCACCATGGGCTTTTGTGTATGGTACTGCTGCGGGATCAAATTCGGTAAGTAATATTAGTACTTCAACGTATACCGTTGCAGCGGGTGTAGGAACATATACATTAGCAAACGTGTCGGATGCTAGCGGTTGTTCTGGTACAACAAGTGACAGTGTAACAATAACAGAAAATTTAGTTGTTGACGTGTCCAATATATTAACTTTTTGTAATTTTTCCGATTCAACCTATACAGTAGAATTTGATATATCTGGTGGTGATGGCAATTATACCATAATAGGCAACGCTGGCAAAAAAATAAATAATACACATTTTAAAAGTAGCTCTATTACTACAGGAGCAAGTTATTCGTTTAGCGTAACAGATGGTAAACATTGTAGCCCTTTTATGGTTAATGGTATCAAAGCCTGTGATTGTAGTGCAACAGCAGAAATAAGCGGTGGAGGAACCGTATGCAGTAATAGTTCGGCAAATGTAAACGTAAAATTAACAGGTACATCTCCATGGAAATTTACTTATGCAATTGATGGTATTGCAAAACCAGAAATTACAAATATTGTAAATTCAACCTATACATTTACTACATCTACCAGCGGAGCATATACCTTGGTATCTGTATCAGATTCAACATGTACAGGTTCTACAAGTGGAACAGCTAAGGTGTCAACAATACAACCAACTGCTAGTTTAAGTGGTGGAGGATCTGTATGTATTGGTGCAACAACAAATTTAAGTTTTGATTTAATTTCAGGTTCTGCGCCATGGAGTTTGGTGTATGGATTAGGAGCAAGTACATATACTGTAAATTCAGCAAGTTCATCCAATATATTAGTCCCTGTCTCTGTAGCAGGCAGCTATTCTATTGTATCAGTAACGGCAGGTATGTGTATGGGAACAGGTAGTGGAACGGCATTGGTAAAAATAAATCCGTTACCAACAATTGGTATAAATGTTAATCCTTCCCAAACAGTTTGCTTGGGAGATACAGTAACTTTAATAGGAACAGGCGCAACATCATATACGTGGTCTGATGGAATTATTGATGGAAAACCATTTGTAATTAAGGCAAGTAACACTTATAGCGTAGTTGCAACAGATGTAAATTTTTGTTCCAACACGGCATATAAATCCATTACAGTTAATGCATGTAAAGTAGGCATTATAGAAAACATCTTACCGATACAAAATTTAAAAATATACCCAAATCCAACTAGTGGATTGTTTAATATTAGCATTAAAAATGTAACTTTTAAAGAACTAACTATTGTTGTAGTAACTATGTTGGGGCAAGAGGTATACAGTATTTTGGATAAAAATATTTCAACCGAATATCATGCAGAAATTAATTTAGAAACGTTACCAAAGGGTATTTATTATTTAAAACTAAGCACTGGAACATATACTGTTATTAAAAAATTAGTGATTCAATAAACAGTTGTATGTTTTTAAAAAGGTTTGTTCTTATTAAGAGCAAACCTTTTTTATTTAAAGTGGTTAATGTTAATTGTAAATTGTTTTAAAATAGTAGTATTGTTATATTTTGATGTGAGTATAATTTTGAATTCTATTTTATTTGTTTTAAATTAGCTAAAGATGAGTAGGTTTTATTAGGCAACGCAGCGTTTGGTAAAAATTAATTGTCTTGATTTTAAATAGCAGAAAAAAATTTAACATTAAATTTTAATTAAATTGTATGAAAAAACTATACACACTATTTCTTATTTCGGGATTGTATTTTGCAACAGAAATAAATGCACAGGTAACAACCTATAATGATGTTGCTAAAATATTTTATAATAGATGTAGTGGTTGTCATCATGCTGGAGGCATTGCTCCTATGCCATTTATAACGTATTCCGATACAAAAGCATTTACATCGTCAATTGTAAATGACCTCAATACTGGTAAAATGCCACCTTGGCAAGTTGATACAACATATACCCGGTTTCGACACGAACAAATAATAACTAAACCTGAAAAAGATTTAATTATTAAGTGGGTAAATGATAATGCAACCGAAGGAGATCCTGCTTTAGCGCCAATAGCCCCTACGTATGATGATTACGCATACAAATTATGTCCTGAACCTACAATGACACTAAAAATGAATGGAGGAAAACCTTACACACTACAACATGATGAGGGTTATGATTGTTTTGTTATCAACACTAATTTGCCTAAAGAAAGATATTTACGCGCCTATGAAATAATTCCGGGTAATGCTACAATAGTTCATCACGTTGTTATTGGTATGGGAACAAATTTGTTGGGTTCAACTTCGGGAGGGTGCGCTCAAACAGGTGGTGTTGAAATGGGTACGTATGTTCCTAATACCGCTCCAACAGTTTGGCCCGACCAAGCTCAATTGAGATGTGGAATGAAATTCCCTGCAAATGCTCAAATAAATTTACAAATTCATTATGCACCTGGTTGCAACGGACAAACAGATAGCACCAAAGTGCGTTTATATTTTTACCCAGAAGGGGCAACAAATATTCGTGAAATGCATACAACAGTTGATATAGAAAAAGTATTAGGAGGGTCTATACCTGTAGGTCAATCTGTGGATTCAGGATCTGTGGCAATTAATTCTCCTCGCTCTATATTTGGAGTATTTCCTCATGCTCACCTTATATGTGACCAAATGCACGAAGAGGCAAGAAGTCAGGGAAATCCAACTATTAAATTATATAACATTAATCGTTGGGATTTTGATTGGGCAGGCTACTTTTTTTATAAAAAAATGTTAAAAATTCCCAGTGGATATACTATTTGGGCAAGAAACCATTATGACAATACAAACACTAACCCTGCTGTAAAAGCAAATACCCCTAATATATTTAAAAATGGTGCTCAGGCAACAAGCTATGGTTTAAGTACAACTCAGGAAATGTTGTATCAGGGGTTTCAATGGTTGGATTATCAAACTGGAGATGAAAATTTGGATATTGAAGCATTATTGAAATGTGATACGTTGTTGGTTTGCCGACCAAAAGCGGTAGGCGCAATTACAGGAACAGCAAGTTTTTGTGGAGCTCAAACAGGTAAATCATTTATTGTTGCTCGGGTAGCTAATGCTGTAACATATACTTGGACGTATACAGGAACAGGTGCAACCATACATGGTAACACAAATAGTGTAACTATTGATTTTGCTGCCAATGCAACGTCAGGTAATTTAAAAGTAGCAGGTGTTAATGAATGTGGTGTTAGCGGATCCGCATCTCCTGTAAAGGCTATAACTATTACTGGAGGTGGAGTTGTAGGTGCTGCGGGTGCTATAACAGGTGCTGCAACAGTTTGTAAAAATCAATCTGGAGTTTCTTATTCAGTACCTGTAATAAATGGCGCATCGTCATATAATTGGGCATATTCAGGAACAGGTGCAACTATTACTGGATCAACAAATTCGGTTACTGTATCTTTTTCATCTAATGCAACTTCAGGTAACTTAACGGTAACAGGTAGTAGCACATGTGGTGATGGAGTCGTATCAGCAAATTATGTAGTTACGGTAAATGCTGCTCCAGCAACTCCTACAATATCAGTAAAAAATAATTGTGGTAGTTCGGATTTAACTTCTAGTGCAACCACAGGAACTTATTTATGGAGCCCAGGTGGATCTACTACCCAGGCTATAAACGTAACAACAGGTGGAAATTATGTGGTAACAGTTTCAACAGGTGGTTCTTGCTCTGCAACATCAACGGTTACAGCAGTATCTATAAAGGCTTCGCCAAGTATATCAAAGCCACTAGCAGCTTCAAAATGTGGAACAGGAACATTAACACTGGGTGCTACAGCATCAACAGGAACGATTAACTGGTATACAACAGCAACAGGTGGTACTTCAGTAGGTACAGGAACAAGTTTTATAACACCAAGTTTATCGGCAACTACTACTTATTATGTTGATGCGTCTGATGCAACATGTACTTCAACACCAAGAACAGCAATTGTAGCAACCATTAATAATAATCCAACAGCTATCATAAGTGGAGGAACAACCGTGTGTAAAGGTAATACGGCAGTAGTAAGTATTGCATTAACAGGTAAATCGCCATGGGCATTTAATTATGGCTCATTAGCAGGTTCAAACGCAGTAACAAACATAACTACTTCAACTTATACAGTTGCAGCAGGTGCAGGCACTTATACTGTAGCAAATGTATCAGATGCTAGCGGTTGTGCAGGTTCAACAAGCGGAAGTACCACCATTACTGAAAACGCTGCTATTGCAGTATCCAATATAAAAACTACTACTTCTTGCAGTGGCGGCAACTATACTGTTGATTTTGATATAGCTGGCGGTGATGGAAATTATATAATTTCTGGTGGTACAGGTAATAAAACAACTAACACACACTTTACAAGCACAGCAATTTCAACAATAAATTATTCTTTTAGCGTAACTGATGGGAAAAATTGCACACCAATTCCTGTAAACGGCACCAAAAATTGTGGATGTGCTGCAACAGCTGCTATAAGTGGTGGAGGATCAGTGTGTACAGGAAGTACAGCAACTATAACAGTAACATTAACAGGCACATCTCCATGGAAATTTACATACGCAATCGACGGTGTATCAAAATCTGAAATAATAAATGTAGTAAATTCAACGTATACATTTACTACTTCTACTAGTGGTGCCTACACGTTGGTGTCGGTAACAGATGCAACGTGTACAGGTTCTACTAGTGGAACAGCCACGGTATCTAACAAACAACCTGCCGCAACTATTAGCGGAGGAGGTTCGGCATGTGCAGGCACAACAGTAAATTTAAGTTTTGATTTAACTTCTGGATTAGCTCCATGGAATTTAGTATATGGCGTTGGAGCAGCAACATATACTGTAAATTCATCTAATTCATCTAATATTTTGGTTCCTGTTTCAGTTGGAGGTACATACTCCATCGTATCGGTAACTGCTGGTGCTTGCAGCGGAACAGGTAGTGGAAGTAAAGTGGTAACTATAAACGCATTGCCAACAGTAGGTGGGGTAGCAAGTCCATCTGCAACTGTTTGCTCAGGTTCAGATGTAACTTTAAATGGAATGGGCGCAAAATCATATCTTTGGTCCGATGGAGTAATAGAAGGTCAAACATTTAAAGCAACAGCAAGCAAAACGTATACTGTTACAGGTACAGATGTTAATAATTGTACAAATACCGGTACTCAAAGTATAACAGTTATTCCTGGGCCAACAGTTACTCAAACCGCTTTCCCTTCGTCGGCTGCGGTATGTGAGGGAAGTAATGTAACATTAACAGCATCGGGAACGGCTAAAGATTACACTTGGTCGGGTGGAGTATTAAATGGTGTGGCGTTTATACCAAAAATAAGTGCTACATATACAGTAACAGGAACTGATGCAAATAATTGTACGGCTACTACAACCCGTGTTGTAACAGTTTTTTCATTACCTAATGTTGGAATAAAAGTAACACCTTTAGTAACATCCGTTTGTTTTGGAGATAGCATTTCGTTGAGCGGTACAGGTGCAAAAACATATACTTGGACTGGCGGAGTAATAAATGGTGCGCGTTTTGCGCCTACAGCTTCAGATATTTATACTGTTATAGGTAAAGACGCATCATCATGTGAAAATACAGTTTCGCAAGTAATTGAGGTTAAAAGTTGTGAAGTAAACATTCGTATAAATGAAGAGCTGTCATCATTACAACAACTATCTGTGTATCCAAATCCAACCAATGGTTTATTTAATATCAGCATTAAAAATGCAAAATTTAAAGCGTTATCTATATTGGTGGTAAATATGTTGGGTAAAGAGGTATTTAGTGCTTTAGATAAAAATAATTCTGTTGAATATCATGCAGAAATTAATTTAGAAACGTTACCAAAGGGTATTTATTATTTAAAACTAAGTACTGGAACAGATTATGTTATTAAAAAATTAGTGATTCAATAAACAATTAATTATTTCTTATAAAAGCCCGTTCTTTGATTAAGAGCGGGCTTTTTTGATTTCTTGTACTTTTATCTGTCCCGCAATATGCATAAAACAAATCCTTTTTAATAAAAAAAAGCGAAGCCCGTTTGTAATTTACAAACGGGCTTTGCTTTTTTTTATTAAAAAACAATTACTCTTTAATATGCGCTGTTATAAATTCACGGTTCATGCGTGCAATGTTCTCTAACGAAATCCCTTTAGGACATTCCACTTCGCAAGCTCCTGTATTGGTACAGTTACCAAAACCTTCTTCATCCATTTGCGCTACCATGTTTTTAGCACGAGATATAGCCTCTACACGCCCCTGAGGCAATAACGCCATTTGGGAGATTTTTGCAGAAACAAATAACATTGCCGATGAGTTTTTACAAGTTGCTACACAAGCACCGCAACCAATACACGCCGCTGCACTAAAAGCTGCATCTGCATCCGGTTTAGGTATTGGAAGGTTGTTAGCATCTTGTGCATTTCCTGTGTTTACAGAGATAAAACCACCTTTTGCTATGATTCTGTCAAATGCCGAACGATCTACCGTTAAATCTTTAATAACAGGGAAAGCTGCCGCTCTCCATGGTTCAACAACAATGGTATCACCATCTTTAAAAGAACGCATGTGTAACTGGCAAGTGGTAACACCTCTTTTTGGACCATGTGGTTGTCCGTTGATATACATACTGCACATACCGCAAATACCTTCACGGCAATCGTGGTCAAACGCTATGGATTCCTCTCCTTTAGAGATAAGTTGTTCGTTCAACACATCAAACATTTCAAGAAATGACATGTCAGGGGAAATGTCCGTTACTTTATAATTAACAATTTTACCTGCGTCTTTCGCATTTTTTTGACGCCAAACTTTTAGCGTTAAATTCATATTTCCACTCATACTTCGTAGTTATTAGTTATTAGTTATTAGTGAATAGAGCTAGTTTTTGTAGTTATTAGTTATAGGTGATGTGTCATTGGGATATGCTTAATAATTTCCTAATAACTATTCGCTGTTAACTATTAACTTTTAACTATTTGCTATTAACTTTTCACTGCTTAAAATTTTCTGTTGCATGCTTTTAATTAAACCGTGTAGAATTTTTCCTACTTCTTCTATTTTATCTGAAATTAATTTAAACTTTTCTTGATTAACATAATCCAGATTTTTTGAGATCAGCATCAATGTTTCTACTTCCATCAATGAACCTCTTGAAATTCTTAAAAATTGTAAATAATTTTTTGAAGATTCTCTTCCCCATCCTTCGGCAATATTAGTAGGAACGGATACAACAGCACGATTTAGTTGACTAGTCAATCCAAATCTTTCTTCTGTCGGAAATGTTTTTGTAATAGAATAAATTTCAGTAACAAGTTCAATTGCTTTTTGCCAAACAATTAAATTTTTATACGACTGTTTCTTTACTTCCATTAACTTATTTCCTACTAACTATTCGCTATTAACTATTTCTTATTTATAACTTCTTGCAGCAATTTTAATCGACTCAAATTTTAATTCTTCTTTATGTAACTCGTATGTGTGATTGCCTTTGTTTTCCCATGCAGCAACATAAGCAAACTCATCATCTTTACGTAATGCTTCGCCTTCATCTGTTTGTGATTCTTCACGGAAGTGACCACCACAAGATTCTGTTCTGTTCAAGGCATCCATACACATTAATTCTCCTAGCTCAATAAAATCGGCAACTCTGCCAGCTTTTTCCAATTCAGGATTAAATTCATTTGGACTACCCAACACGCGTACATCTTTCCAAAACTCTTCGCGTAAAGCACGTATATCTTGAATCGCTTCTTTCAACCCTTTATCGTTACGAGCCATTCCGCATTTATCCCACATAATTTTACCTAAACGTTTGTGAAAATAATCAACAGATTTTGTCCCTTTGATAGCAAAAAATTTATCGATAATTATTTGTGCGTTTTTTTCTGCTTCAACAAATGCTTCGTGGTCGGTAGAAATAGGCTGCACACTAATTTCTTTTGATAAATATGCTCCAATTGTATAAGGAATAACAAAAAAACCATCCGCTAAACCTTGCATCAATGCAGATGCTCCAAGACGATTAGCACCGTGATCGGAGAAGTTAGCCTCACCTAAACAGTACATTCCCGGAACGGTTGTCATTAAGTTGTAATCAACCCATAGTCCACCCATTGTATAATGCACGGCGGGGTAAATACGCATTGGTAATTCATACGGATTTTCCCCAGTAATTTGTTCGTACATTTCAAACAAGTTACCATATTTTTCTTCCACTACTTGTTTACCAAATTCACGTAATTGAGCAGCAGTAGGGTTGGTAATATTTAATTTTTTTGCTTGCGTTTTTCCGTAACGATCAATAGCAGCTTTGTAATCTAAATACACTGCCATTTTTGAACTACCTACTCCAAAACCTGCATCACAACGCTCTTTAGCAGCACGCGATGCAACATCGCGTGGCACTAGGTTACCAAACGCAGGGTAACGGCGCTCTAAATAATAATCTCTTTCTTCTTCCGGAATTTCGTTGGCTTTGCGAGTATCGCCTGCTTTTTTAGGAACCCATATACGCCCATCGTTACGTAACGATTCACTCATCAATGTTAATTTTGATTGGTGATCGCCCGATACAGGGATACATGTAGGGTGAATTTGTGTATAGCATGGGTTTCCAAAAAACGCTCCTTTTTTATGTGCTTTCCATGCTGCTGTTACGTTACTTCCCATTGCGTTGGTAGATAAGTAAAATACGTTACCGTAACCACCTGTACACAATAAAACAGCGTGTCCGAAATGACGCTCCAATTTACCCGA
>CANFLQ010000069.1 GCA_947447995.1 Bacteroidota bacterium
CGTTTTTCTAAAAACGATTTCACACCTTCTTTACCATCGCCAATACTGGTATAATAAATGGCAAGAGAATCCACTTTATGGGCTTCAATAGGGTGGTTTTGTGCAGAGTTGCGGTACATCATTTGTCGCCCAAGCGCAATGGCAACCGGACTGTGTTTTGCAATTTTATGTGCAATTTTATAGGCTTCTTCCAATAGCTGATCGGCCGGATAAACCGCTTTTACATAGTTTGCTTTTAATGCTGCTTCTGCGTTTAAAATTTCGCCTGTATACACCCATTCCAAAGCTGTAGAAATACCAACAATACGTGGCAAAAACCAGGTAGAACAAGCCTCGGGAGTAATCCCAATTTTATTAAATACAAAACCAATACGTGCATGTTCCGATGCTAAACGAATGTCCATAGCACAGGTCATGGTAGCGCCAATGCCCACTGCTGCACCGTTAATTGCAGCAATAACAGGCTTTTTACAATCGTAAATTGATAATGCAACACGTCCACCTGTATCTCTTACCCCATCAAATATTGCAGGATCATCCATTTTGTTTTCCATATCATCCAACGTTGGATGCATCTTTTCATTTAAACCAAATACGTTACCGGAAACTGTTAAATCCATCCCGGCACAAAACGCACGCCCTGCACCTGTTACAACAATGGCACGCACTGTATCGTCGTCACTTGCCTTGTTAAATGCCGCAACCAATTCATTTGCCATTTCAACCGTAAATGAATTAAGGGCATCCGGTCTGTTAAGCGTTAGCGTTAAAATGTATTCGCTTACTTCGTATTTAAGTGTGTTAAATTTCATGTTGTTTTTAATTAAATTGAACTAAAGTTGTTTAAGCTGTGTCAGTTCGAGCGAAATCAAGAACAAACAGCTTAAACAGCTTTGCAATGATACAAAAACATCTGTAAATCAAAACCGTTTTTCGGCATTAAATCTTTTGCTGTATTTATGCTATATTTGCCAACTAAACAACGCAATCTAACATTAACAATACTATAAAATGAAAACAAAAATTACAGAAATGTTTGGCATACAACACCCGATTATTCAGGGAGGAATGCACTATGTAGGTTATGCCGAACTTGCTGCTGCTGTGTCAAATGCTGGAGGGTTGGGAATTATAACAGGTTTAACACAACGTACTGCTGCGGATTTAGCCAACGAAATTGCTAAATGTAAAAAATTAACCGACAAACCATTTGGTGTAAACCTTACCTTTTTACCCGTTGTAGATGCTCCCGATTACCCGGGATACATCAAAGCCATTATTGAAGGTGGTGTTAAAATTGTTGAAACTGCCGGTCGTAGCCCCGAAAAATACATGCCCGAATTAAAAGCTGCCGGAATTAAAATAATTCACAAGTGTACATCGGTAAGACATGCCTTAAAAGCAGAAAAAATTGGCTGTGATGCCGTGAGTGTGGATGGATTTGAGTGTGGAGGACATCCCGGTGAAGACGATATTCCAAACATGATATTATTGCCCCGTGCATTTCAGGATTTAAAAATACCATTTGTTGCATCGGGCGGTATTGGTACTGCCTCACAATTTGTTGCTGCCCTTGCTATGGGCGCCGAAGGTATAAACATGGGTACTCGTTTTGTTGCTACCAAAGAAGCTCCGGTACATCAAAATGTGAAAGATGCTATTGTTAAGGCATCGGAACTGGATACCCGTTTGGTGATGCGAGGTTTGCGTAATACAGAGCGTGTATTAAACAACAGTACCGTAGAAAAATTAATGGTTATTGAAGCTGAAAAAGGAAAGGATGTTACATTTGAAGACGTTGCTCCTTACGTTGCAGGCGTATACGGAAAAGTGATGAAAAACGGTGAACTGGAAGCCGGTGCTTGGAGCTGCGGTATGGTTGCAGGCTTAATAAATGATATTCCAACGTGTAAAGAATTAATTGACAGATTGATGACTGAAGCCGAAGACATCATTAAAAATAGATTGAATAAAATGTTGTAGAGGTGTATTAAATTACCAAAAGCCCCCCGATAAAAATCGGGGGGCTTTTGGTTTTATTTTTTATTTATAATGGTTCCGTTTCTACTCCAGTTAGTATCTTCGCACTTTATATAAACCGAAAATAGTTCTTCTCGCTCTTTAATAGGTTCTTCAATTTCTTTACAATTTGTAGACTCCATTTTTTTTTGTCCATTGTCGTAAAATTTTGTTTTACGTACTAAACTTCCTTTACTATAAATTTCTTCTTGCATTATTTTACCATCATAATACCATGTGTTTACAAGCCCATCTTGCGCATATTCGTTTTTTCTTTTGTATTCGTAAGCTTTGTAACCATTGTCATGATAAATAGTTCTATGTGTCCAATAACCTTTGTTATAAGTATCTATAACAAATTGTTTACCATTAGGATAATATGAAATGCTTAAACTATCTCTAATACCATTTACATAAAAGGATTTATAGGTAAGTTGATTTTGTTCATTGTATTCTAAATGCCAACCTGTTCCATTTAAGGCTATTTGTTTGTTTGTTAAATCCCATGAATTAATTAATACAAATTTATATTCCAACGTATCTTCATTATTTAATGGCGAAGATTCAAATTTATATTCTTCTTTAATGTTGCCGTTACTGTACCAATCTTTCCAGTTGCCCCATTTTTTACCGTTTTTTATTTCTCCTGCTGCTTTTAATTTATGATTGGGATAATATTCTTCTAAATATCCCCAACCGTTTTTTAATACTTGTTTACCGCTACTGTCCCAACTATTCCAATATTCAGAAACATTATTGGTGTATTTTTTCTCTTCTGTTTTTTTACCGTTTTCATCCCAAAATACCCATATTCCATATTTACAACCTTGACCATAGTTGTCTTCAATTTTATAGTTGCCGCTTGCTTTTTTTTGCCCGTTTGAATAATATTCTGTCCAAACTCCAGAATATAATCCGCCATGTATTATTCCTGATTCTTTTTTTTCACCAGTCTCATAAAAATTGATGTGATAACCTTCGCCATCAATAACTAATTTATTGCCTAAAGTGTCCCATGAATTATTTATGACTAATTTTTCTGTAATTGAACCTTCCGTTGCTTTTTGTCCATTTTTATACCAATTGGTATAGGTGTAATAATAAAGGTTGGAATATATTTTAACGGATTTGAATTTGCCGTTCTCCCAATATTCTCTTTCTATTTTAAGGGTATCTGGTTGTGAATAACCTTTGAAAGTATAAAGTAAAAAAAATAAGAGGATTAATTGTTTCATTGTATTATAGGCTGTTAATTAAAATAATAGAAAAACATTAATCTTTAAAACAATAGAGAGATAAATTTATTAATAATTGTATAATAAATAGCAAATGTTGATATATTTTATTTTGCGAATATGTTGAGTTTAAGTAAAAATCCAACCATTACAAAAAAACATATTAAGCATATAAGTATTCCAGATAATATTTAATAAAATGATGCCTCCCGCAATTATTATTTGTGTGTAAATTTGGAGATTAGGTCTAAGCCATAAAAATAAATATATCAGTACCGACAAATAAAGCCCTAAGAAACTAAAATCAAACCTGTTGCCTCCATAAGCACTTTTTAATAAAAATAATAGCAGAAAAATAATTGGAACTATCAGATATAAAATGGTGTTTTTTACTTTATAAAAATTTAAACTGTTTAGTAAAATAATTACTGCAATATAAAAGGGAGGACTAGCCATTATAAAGCGAAACAAACTGTGCATATTTCCTCCCGAAGTGAGCATTGTAAATACAAATATTCCAATAAAATAATAACTTGAAACTGAAAGTAAGTATGGTAAATGATTTACTTCTTTTAAAACATTGTTTTTATCATCACCTAACTTGCTACTTTTTATAAGCGTATAACTTGCAAATATTAGTGCAGGTAAACAAATAAAACAGATTGAAAATACATTGAGCCCAAAACCTTCTACTGACCAATCCGAAACCGTATTTATTGGATGAAACCCACTATTCCAATATTTTTGGGCTTCGAAAAATTTTGTCCATTTTGATGAATATGTAAATTGAATTAGGAAAGAAAAAAAGAATCCAATTACAAATGGGAACAGTTTTAAAAAAGATTCTTTTATAAATAGTTTAAAATTTTTATGGCTAAAAAGTGCAATAAATTCAACTGCTAAGAGTGCAAATAATATAAAAATAGTTGCAGGTCTCACCATCGCCAACAAGGTTAATGCAATAAAAGAAATCCAATATTTTTTTTTAACCACGCCAATCAACCAAATGGTCATAAAAAAAAGAAAGAAGGATTCGGTATAAGGGATATAATAAATTATTGTACTTGGCAAGGTAATTAAAATGCAATATATTAAGATATTTTCCAATCCACTTAAGCTGGATAAATAGTTGATCAACAGCGCAATTGATGTTATAAAAAGCAAATAATTAAAAATAGAGATCCCAATACTGTTAACCGCTAATAGCTTCCATATAATTGGGAAAAGTGGAAAAAAAGCACCGCTAACATTGCTATAACATCCGGTATTTTTATACATGTTTTCTTTAATGCATTTGTATATACTTGCATCCCATGTTTCAAAATTTTCATTTGTAATCTTAGTATACGGTTTAGATATCTTTTTAATTTCAGGGTTGTTCCAATCGCCAGTTCGTTCGTAATTTTTTGAAATTAGCCCTAATGAGTGATTGTAAATAGTATAGTGCTGAAACGAGAAAAATAAAAACAGAAAAACTGTTAAGTTAATAATCCCAACAATCAATAAATTTAACAAGCTATTTTTCATTTTCCAATATTATTTTACCCTTTGTTCTTTTTTATTTTGAACCCAATTTGTTGCCTTTTCTCAAATTCTTTTTTTGTCATTTTTTAGCCATGTTGGTTTATTAAATTTAAGGTTTATAAATTGCGACCATTATATTAGATTTATGCAAAACTAATATTTAATGCCTGTATATAACAATTTAAGCAGAATTACAAATTCTGCTATGTTCCGATCGGCAACACAATTAATTCATCAATACCTACTCCTCCCCCTTCACTTTCATCGGCATACCATTTTTAACACGCAACGTTAATGTAGGTTCTACAACGGGAGCTTCTGTACCTGCATATTCAAAATCAAAGTTTTGAATTATTTTGGTGATGATAATATCGGCTTCCAACAATGCAAAATTATTACCAATACACATTCTTGGTCCGGCAGCAAAAGGGAAATAAGCAAACTTGTCCATGTCTTTTACTTCCTCTGTTTCCCATCTTTCGGGACTAAATACTTCCGGGTTTTTCCAATACGCAGCATCGTGATGAACAATAAAAGGAGAGATCAAAATATCCGTATCTTTTTTAATCAAATAATCACCAACCATGGTATCTTCAAGCGCTCTGCGCCCAATTATCCATATTGGAGGATACAGTCGCATAGCCTCATTTAAACAGGCTTTGCTGTATTTTAATTGTTGCAAATGTTGGAAGGTAATTTCTCCATCACCCACAACATCTTTCACTTCCTGCTTTAATTTTTTATATACTTCGGGGTGTGTAGCTATCAGGTAAAACGTCCAAGCTAAAGCTGCTGCCGTAGTTTCGTGCCCTGCCAAAAATATGGTCATTACTTCATCGCGCAGTAGGTTGTCGGGCATGTGCTCTCCTGTGTCTTCGTATTTCGATTCCATGAGCATGTCCAAAAGGTCATGCCCTTTTGAACCACTTTTTCTGCGTTCGTTAATAATTTTATAAATAATTTCATCCAGCACTTTTCGTTCTTTTTTAAACTTAAAATTATTTTTAGTGGGCACCCACAGCGGAAAGTTCAATGCCTGTGTAGCCCTGTGGTCAATGGCTTTTAGTAGATACCCCAGCGAAACATTAACCGAACCGGCTTCTGCTTTTACATCGGTACTCAACATGGTTTTGCCAATTATTTGAAGTGTGATTTTCATCATTTCTTCAGCAAAATCAATATTTTCAGCTTTTTTTACTTTTTCTTTCCATTCAGCAATCGTCTCGTTGGTGCAGCCCAGCATATCTTCAAATAGGTTAAAGATGGATTGTTTATGAAACGATGGTTGAATTAGTTTTCGCTGACGTTTCCACAATTCGCCTTCGCTGGTTACAAGCCCTTGCCCTAAAAGTAATTCCACTTGTTTGTATGCCGAATTTTTGATGTATTGTTTTTGGTTGGTTTGCAATACAACGCGTATCAATTTAGGATCACTAAGCAAAACTATGTTGAGGTGTAACAATTGCCAGTTGGCAATGCCTGGATAATTTTTATCCATATTCATTAAATAATTCAGCGGGTTTTTTTGCATTTCACCTGCTCCACCAAAAATGATATTGCCTTGTGGTCCCGGAATCTTTTTGCCTTCCATTTTTTTATTGCTTTAAAAGTTGAAACGAATGTAATTATAAAATCATTGGAATAAAATTAAAAAAGCGGACACGAATTTCACGAATTATATCTACCCGATTGCGGGATTAAAAAGTAGGTTAAAACACGAATTATAAAAATACAATTCGTGAAATTCGTGTCGGTTTTAATTCTATACTTTCTGGCGCCGTTTCATATCAATTCATTTTTGTGAAAATCAGATCCTAAAACCCGAAATCTTTTTCGGGGAAAACAACTTCAATTTGCTATCTTTGGGAGCGTTTTTAAAAAACAAAAAAATGTTATTTAAAGAGATTATTGGTCAGCAGGCTATTAAAGAGCGATTGGTACGTTCCGTAAAGGAAGGACGCATCAGTCATGCCCAATTATTTTTAGGTCCACAAGGCAGTGGAAACCTTGCATTGGCGCTTGCATATTCACAATACATTTCATGTGCTAAAAGGTTGGACGATGATTCTTGCGGCGAATGTTCGTCCTGCATAAAATACAATAAACTCATTCATCCCGACTTACATTTTGTATATCCGGTAGCACTTTCAAAGGATGTAAGAGTGAGCACCGACAAGGCAAAGGAGTGGCGCGAGGCTTTTTTGGATAATCCTTACATCACACTTTTTGGTTGGTTTGAAACACTGGATGCCGAAAACAAACAGGCGGTAATTGGTACCGACGAAAGTGGGGAGATTTTGCGAAAGTTAAGTTTAACTACTTACGAAGCCGATTACAAAATAATGATCATTTGGCAAGCCGAAAAAATGCACCCTTCTGCAGCCAATAAATTATTAAAAATATTAGAAGAACCACCCGATAAAACCTTGTTTTTATTGGTTTGTGAAAACGAAGATCAACTGTTACGCACCATTGTATCGCGTACACAGCTGATAAAAATCAATAAAATTGCCGATGAGGATTTGATACAGGCCTTAACGGAACGTAATGGCTTAAGTGCTGAAGCTGCCGAAGGCATTGCCCATTTAGCGGATGGCAATTATGCCGAAGCTTTGGCATTGATGAATGAGAATGAAAATGCGGGACAAAATCTGGCAAGCTTTCAAAAGCTGATGCGTGCCAGTCTTAAGTTTGACCCAAAGGCAGTAATGTCGTGGATAGACGATATTGCAACGGCAGGGCGGGAGCGACAAAAAAATTTTTTGAATTATGCCTTGCACATCATTCGCGAAAGTTTAATATTGAATTATGGCGATGCAAGCCTTGTAAAATTGGGTAATGATGAAAAAGATTTTGTCAAAAAATTTTCGCCATTTATCCATATAAACAATATTGAACGCTTTATGGAAGAGCTCAACAAAGCTTATTTTCACATGGAACGCAATGCAAATGCTAAAATATTATTTATGGATTTGGCTTTTAAGTTCAACGAATTATTAAATTTACAAAAAACGTAGCCAACTCCTCCCTTCAGGGAGGTTGGGAGGGCAAAATATAACAAACTATGGGATGTACAACATGCTCTACTGGAAGCGGAACAACAGGTGCACCGGGTGGCTGCAATAATAATGGATCGTGCGGAACAGGTGGCGGATGCAATAAATTAAATGTGTTTGACTGGCTGGCAAATATGGAACTGCCGGGCGGACAAGCGCCTTTCGACATTGTAGAAATTCGCTTTAAAAATAGTCGCAAGGAATTTTACCGTAACGTAAACAATTTACAGGTTTTTGTTGGTGATGTGGTGGCGGTGGAATCGTCGCCGGGTCACGACATAGGTGTTATTTCCGTTGTGGGCGAACTGGTGCGTTTGCAGATGAAAAAACGAAACGTAAGCCCTGCCTCCGAAGAAATAAAAAAACTATACCGCAAAGCAAAACAAACGGATATTGAAAAATGGCAGGAAGCCCAAAACCTTGAGCATTCAACCATGTACCGCGCTCGCACCATCGCTGTAAAGCTGAAATTGCAAATGAAAATCAGCGATGTGGAATATCAAGGCGATAAATCAAAGGCAATTTTTTATTACACTGCCGATGACCGTGTGGATTTCAGGGAATTGATCAAAGTATTGGCGGAAGAATTTAAAGTTCGCATTGAAATGCGCCAAATCGGTGCTCGTCAGGAAGCAGGTCGTTTAGGCGGTATTGGCTCTTGTGGTCGGGAATTATGCTGCTCTACGTGGTTAACCGATTTCCGTTCGGTATCCACCAGTGCTGCACGTTACCAACAATTATCGTTAAACCCTATGAAGCTTGCCGGACAATGTGGTAAGCTTAAATGCTGTTTAAACTATGAGTTGGATAGCTATATGGATGCTCTTAAAGATTTTCCGGATGTGAATAACGTAAAGCTGGAAACCGAAAAGGGACGAGCATTTCACCAAAAAACAGATATTTTTAAACGTACCATGTTTTTTTCATATACCCATGAACCGGATAATTTTATTCCGATGTCGGTAGATCGTGTGAAAGAGATTATTGAAATGAACAGAACAGACTCTAAACCTGTTGATTTGTTGGAAAAAGTGGCAATCACTCCTGAGAGCCTTAAAGTGGAGAAAAAACCGGATTATGAAAATGTGGTGGGGCAAGATAGCCTTACCCGTTTTGATAAAAGCAAAAAACCGAAAAAGAAAAACAATAAAAAACGTAGCGGTGCTCCAACTACTGCCAATGCAGGTGCAACTACTACTGTTACCGAAGGTGGCGAAACTACGGTTGTTAACCCAACTGCAAACCCCAACCAAAATAGACCAAACAGACCAAATTCGAATCAAAATAAACCAAACCCAAATAATCCGAATAGAACGCCAAATCCGAACCAAAATCCGAATCGTACACCAAACCCAAATAGGCAAAATAATAACCGCCCTAACAACAGACCGCCACGACCAGATAGTAATGCTAAACCACCCGAAACATCAACATCAATTGTTTAACAATAAAATAATGGAGAATAGCAGAATGATTAAATATAAAAATAAGGCTAAAGCATTTAAGTTGTCCACATTATTTATGTTGATGTTTCTGCTTTTTTCGTCCTGCGACAGAAAAAGGATATTTGAAGAAAATCAACCTATTGCTAATAATGTTTGGGGTAGTAACAACATTCTTAAATTTACTGTAAATATTTTAGATACAGTATCTTCCAATAATTTTTATGTAAATGTGCGTAATGCAGATGGCTACCCATATAACAATTTATTTTTGTTTATTAAAACCATATTTCCAAATGGTAAAGTAGCTATTGATACCATGGAATGTGTGTTAGCTGATGAAAAAGGAAAATGGTTAGGAAGCGGAATGGGCGATATTTATGACAATCAAATACCATTTAAACGAAATGTACGTTTTCCAACATCAGGAAAATATACATTTGAATTACAACAAGGTATGCGATTGGATAATATACCATTGATTATGGATGTAGGTTTACGAATTGAAAAAGCAGAATAAATCATGAGCGCAGATAAAGCAAAATCAAAAGACAACAAAAAACTTATTTTGTGGTTCTGGGTACTTTTTTTAAGTCCGTTCATCGCCTTGTTTTTATTTGTTACAGGCGTTCGTTACCTTTCCGATTTGCCCGATACAGAGACATTACAAAATCCGAAAACAAATTTAGCCACCGAAGTTTTTTCATGTGATTTAAAAGTGCTTGGTAAGTATTATGCCGAAAACAGAACCAATGTAAAGTTTAAAGAAATTTCCCCGAATGTAATAAATGCACTTATTGCTACTGAGGATGCCCGTTTTTACAAACATTCGGGAGTAGATATACGTGCTTTGGGACGTGCTATATTTGGCGCATTGCGCGGCAGCGAAAGCAGCGGTGGAGGTAGCACAATTACCCAACAGCTTGCTAAAATGTTGTTTCCCCGTGAGGATTTGCACGGACTGGGATTGGTAGTCCGAAAAATGAAAGAATGGATTATTGCCGTTAAGTTGGAACGTGAATATACCAAGGAAGAGATTATTGCTATGTACCTCAATAAATTTGATTTTATCAATAGTGCAGTAGGTATTAAATCGGCAGCGCAAATTTATTTTGGTACTACGCCCGATGCATTAAAATTGGAGCAGGCTGCAATGCTTGTGGGAATGGCTAAAAATCCATCTATGTTCAACCCCAACCGTTTTGCGGATCGCTCCAAAGGTCGCCGCAATACGGTGCTTCAGCAAATGAACAAGTATGATTACCTGAGCGATAAACAATGTGATTCATTACAGGCATTACCGCTTACATTAAACTTTCATCCCGAAAGTCATAACGATGGTTTAGCACCTTATTTCCGTGAATATTTACGCGATGTGTTCTTAAAAAACTGGTGTGAAGAAAATTTAAAACCGGACGGAAAAAAATACAACATTTACCGCGATGGATTAAAAATTTATACCACCCTTGATTCGCGTATGCAAAAATATGCCGAAGAAGCTGTAACCAGCCATTTAAGCGCACTACAACAAGATTTTTTTAAGGAATGTTCACATAAACGCAATGCGCCTTTTGCATGGAATGTAAACAAGCAGGAGATAAAGGACATAATGATTCAAGGTATAAAACGTTCGGGAAGATACAGAGCGCTTAAAAAATCCGGTTTACCGTTTGACGAAATTGAAAAACAATTTAAAGTGCCTATTCCGATGACCATTTTTACATGGAAAGGCGAAAAAGATACGGTAATGTCGCCCATGGATTCCATCAAATATTACAAAGGCTATTTACAAACCGGCTTTATGTCGGTGGAGCCTCAAACAGGCTATATCAAAGCATGGGTAGGCGGTATCAATCACAAATATTTTCAGTACGATCACGTGCAAATAGGACATGCCCGTCAAGTAGGTTCTACGTTTAAACCGTTTATTTATGCACTGGCAATACAGGAAGGCTATTCGCCTTGTTATCGTTTACCAAATGTAAAAACCTGTATTGATATGCCCGCAGGGCAACCCGCATATTGTCCGGATAATTCCGATGATAAATTAAACGGACGTATGTTAACCTTACAGCAGGCATTAGCAAATTCAGTTAATTATATTTCGGCATATCTTATCAAACAATTTGGACCGCAAGCTGTAGTTAATTTAGCCCGTCGTATGGGTGTTGTGAGTCCTATTGACCCTGTACCTGCCATTTGTTTGGGTACACCCGAAATTTCGGTATTTGAAATGGTAGGAGCCAACGCAACCTTTGCCAACAAAGGCACATGGATACAACCTACCTTTGTAACCCGCATCGAAGATAAAAATGGTAAAGTGTTAGCCGATTTTTCGCCAAATACCGAAGAGGTGCTGAGCGAAGAAAAAGCGTATGTGATGTTAAAATTGATGCAGGGTGTTGTACAAATTGGTACCGGTGTGCGTTTACGTTACCGTTATAAATTGGACATGCCAATTGCGGGTAAAACAGGAACCACACAAAATAACTCCGACGGTTGGTTTATGGGCATTACTCCCGATTTAGTTTCGGGTTGCTGGACAGGTGCAGAGGACCGTGCTGTACATTTTGATAGAACCGATATGGGACAAGGTGCTAACATGGCTTTACCTATTTGGGCTTTGTATATGAAAAAAGTATATGCTGATAAAACCATTAAGATTTCTAAAGGAGATTTTGAAAAACCGGAGAAAAAAATTAACATAGAAATGGATTGTAGCAAGTATAACAAGGAATTGGAAAGTGAAAAGGAGGATTTTAATACAGAGGAGTAATTAAAAGTCCCCAACCCCTAAAGGGGAGGCGATGGTTGAGTAACGTATGGTATATAAAATAACAATGATTATATTAGTTTCGGTTCCCTTTCAGGGGGCAGGGGCAAACTACTCTGGCTCCCCTTTAGGGGCTGGGGGCAAACTTTAATTGTATGAACAAAACAGTAGCAAATGCCGAAGAGGCAATCAAAGACATTGCCGACAATGCCGTATTAATGCTTGGAGGCTTTGGTTTATGCGGAATACCTGAAAATTGTATTGCCGCATTGGTAAAAAAAGGAACAAAAAATTTAACCTGTATTTCCAACAATGCCGGAGTAGAAAATTTTGGAATTGGATTGTTGTTAAAAACACGTCAGGTTAAAAAAATGATTTCCTCTTATGTGGGCGAAAACGCTGAGTTTGAGCGGCAATTGCTAAGCGGTGAACTAGAAGTAGAGCTAATTCCTCAGGGAACATTAGCAACACGCTGCATGGCGGCAGGTTATGGATTTCCGGCAATATTTACGCCTGCCGGAGTAGGAACAGAAGTTGCCATTGGTAAGGAAAGTCGAATGTTTATGGTAGATGGTGCCGAAAAAGAATTTTTAATGGAATATGCCTTTGATGCCGATTTCGCCATCGTTAAAGCTTGGAAAGGCGATACCCATGGCAATTTGGTGTATAAAGATACAGCCCGTAATTTTAATCATCCCATGGCAATGGGCGGCAAAATAACCATTGCCGAAGTAGAAGAATTGGTGCCCGCCGGGGAGTTGGATCCTAATCATATCCACACGCCGGGAATATATGTACATCGCATTTTTCAAGGTGTGAATTACGAAAAACGCATTGAACAACGAACGGTGAGGAAAAGGTAATGTACTAATGTGAAGATGTGCTAATATGAAGATTAAAAAAACCAGCACATCAACCAATTACTACATCAACTAATCAACACATTAATTTAATTAGCATATCAGCACATCAACTAATCAGCACATCGAAAAATGTTAGACAAAATAGGAATCGCAAAACGCATTGCAAAAGAAATACAAGACGGATTTTACGTTAATTTAGGAATAGGCATTCCAACATTAGTAGCCAATTATATCCCCAAAGGAATGAACGTGGTTCTACAGTCCGAAAACGGCTTATTAGGCATGGGTCCTTTTCCTTTTGAGGGAGAAGAAAATGCAGATTTAATAAACGCAGGTAAACAAACCATTACTACTGTTGACGGTTCTGCCTTTTTTGATTCTGCAGCCAGCTTTGGCATGATACGCGCCCGCAAAGTACATTTAACCATTTTAGGTGCTATGGAAGTTTCGGAAAATGGTGATATCGCCAACTGGAAAATTCCGGGCAAAATGGTAAAAGGCATGGGTGGTGCAATGGACTTAGTTGCTTCTGCTAAAAACATTATTGTTGCCATGCAGCATGTCAATAAAGAAGGCGAATCTAAACTATTGACCAAATGTGAACTGCCTTTGACCGGTGTACGTTGCGTAAAAAAAATAGTAACAGAATTAGCGGTGCTGGATGTTACACCTCAAGGGTTCAGATTGTTGGAACGCGCTCCCGGTGTTAGTGTGGAACAAATTAAAAATGCAACGCAAGGCCGATTGATAATTGAAGGAGAAATACCTGAAATGGTGATTGACTAAAAAATGCAGGACAAACAAAAAAACAAAATCCTTTTTGTTCTAGGTTTTTTAATATTCTCGTATACGCTTGTTCGTTCCTATTTATTGTCTTTTACCTGGGACGAATCCTTTTCCTATCTTCAGTTTGTAAGAAACGGTCTTTTTTTTTGCAAAACCTACGATTCAATGAGTGCCAATAACCATTTGTTAAATACATGGTTGGATATTTATTTAATTAAAATTTTTGGAGTAAGCGAATTTGTTTTAAGACTACCAGCTGTATTTGCACATTTTTTATTTTTATTTTTTTCTGTCAAATTGGTTAAAAATTTTGTTAGTATAGGCATAGTTGTCGCCTCTTTTTTAATCATTAATTTAAACCCTTATGTACTCGATTTTTTTTCGCTTTCGCGCGGATACGGCTTGTCAATAGGTTTAATGATGGTAAGTATTTATTATGTTTCTGTTTTTATTGCCAACGGATTTAAAACAACACATGCTGTAAATAGTATTTTTTTAGCCGGATTAGCAACACTTGCAAATTTTGTACTATTCAATTATTTTGTAGTTTCTTTTGTTGTGATACTGTTTTTATTGGTATTAAATTTTTATCAGACACATGATAAAAACAAGCGCTTACTTTTTAAATCTTTTCTTTTTCCGTTAGTAATTTTTGTACTGTATTTATTGTTTTTATTGCCCATTGCCCTTAAATTAAAAAATGCTGGGGCTTTGTATTTTGGAGGTAATAATAATTTTTGGAGCAGTACTATTTCTTCCATTGTTAATTGTAGTTTTTATGAAATTAAATACAATCAATGGTTTCAGCGTTTTGCAAAAGTAGCGGTGGTTGCTGTTTTTACAATGGCAACAGGGTTTGTTGTTGTAAGGTTTTTAAAGTCAAAGTCAAAGTCAAAAGCAAAACAAAATAATTTGTTTTTAATAGTACTTGTTTTATTGCTTGGATTATGTTCATTATCAACCATTGTGCAGCAGTATGTTTTTAAAACACCTTATTTAATCTATAGAACAGCCATTTTTTTACTTGTAATTTTTAATTTACTGTTTGTTGTTTTTATTAACGAGTGTACAAAAATAAAAAGCAATAGTGTTTGGGTAACTTATCTGGCAAGTGTTTTTTCGGTTTTTCATTTTATACTTACTTTTAATTTAACGCATGTATATGAGTGGAGGTGGGATGCAGACATTAAACAAATGATTGTTGATTTAGATAAAGTAAAAAAAATACCTCAACAAAAAAATAATATTAGTTTAGCTATTCCTCTTGAATTTGACGGAGGAGTAAATTTTTACAGAGCCTTCCAAAATCTTACATGGCTCAATACAGTAGTTAAATCCGACTTTAAAGATAAACGATACGATTATTTATTTTTTGGTCCCGAGGAATTTAAAAAAGTCAATAGGGACTCCATTCAAATTATTAAACAGTATTCTGGAACAAATAATATTTTAGCAAAGCAGAAATACGCACCAAATTTAACTAAGGTTTATTTTTTACAACAACTCCATTTTGAACATACAACAGCGAAACAATTTGTGTTGGACGAAACTACAGAATATTCCCAAGCTTTTAATTATACCATAAACGATAGCATTACACCCGACAAAAATGCAGAAGTAGTTGTTAATTCAATTGTTAAATCCCAATCTGTTTTTAATAGCAATTTGTTTGTTGTTATATCGTTTGAAAATACTAAAGGCTGTTATAGCTGGGGTTCTGTAAGTGTTAAAGATTATATAGTTAAAGCAAACGATTGGACAAACGTACATTTTTCCGTTTTTGTTCCTAAGCAATGTAAGCAGGGCGACTTGTTAAAAGCATATATCTGGAATCCGCACCAACAGCGATTGCAAATAAAAAATATGGAATTAAAATGGCTGGCAAAACCATAAAAAGTGAGTTAATAAAATGAGTTCAACAAAAAATAAAACCTCTTTTATTGTTCTTCTGTTTATTGTTGCATCCATGTTGGCATGCAATTATAGATCGTATAACCAGCGTTACAAAACAAATCCATATCCCATTGC
>CANFLQ010000070.1 GCA_947447995.1 Bacteroidota bacterium
AATCCATTGAAGGGCAATCGCCAATATGTTACTTTGGGTGCAGGTGTTAAATACAATGTATTTGGTTTAGATTTTGCGTATTTAATTCCTACCAAACAAAGAAATCCGCTTGAAAATACCTTACGTTTTTCTTTAACATTCGACTTTGATGCATTCAAAGCGCAGAACGACGATACCAAAACAGAATAAAATTAGTTTAAAGTTTAAAGTTTAAAAGTTCAAAGTTAAAATCCTGCGTATTAATTTTTTTATAAAGCACGAAAAACTTAAAACTATCTATCCCCCAAAACTTTAAACTTTGAACTTTCAAACTTTAAACTATAAGTTATGAAAGTACGCGTTGGCTTTGGCTTTGATGTACATCAACTACAAGCAGGAAAAGAGTTGTGGTTGGGAGGTATTAAAATTCCAAGTATTAAAGGTGCTGTTGGTCACTCCGATGCAGATGTTCTTATTCATGCAATATGCGATGCGTTATTAGGTGCTGCCGGCTTGCGCGACATAGGTTTCCATTTTCCTGATACATCTTCTGAATTTAAAGGCATTGACAGTAAAATATTGCTTGCACGTGTTATGGAGTTGTTAAAGAAAGAAAATTACAGCATTGGAAATATTGATTGCACTTTAGTATTAGAGAACCCTAAAATTAATCCTCATATTGATGCGATGAAGCAAACATTAGCATCGGTATTAGGCATAGAAATAACAGATATAGGTATTAAGGCGACTACAAATGAAACGATGGGGTATGTTGGTCGTGAAGAAGGTGTTTGTGCGTATGCTGTGGCTTTAATCCAAAAATAAGGAGTTGAGTTATCGGAGTTCTTCCTTGTAATATTTCAACTCCATATTTGTTCCATCAAAAACTGCATAACTGTTATAGTTGATCCATTCTCCTAAATTAATATACCTGCTATTTTCATTGAGTTTTATATCCAAAGGCAAGTGACGATGCCCGAAAACAAAATAATCAAAATGTTGTTTTTGTAATACTTCTTTTGTGTAAACAATCAGCCATTCGTTTTCTTCACCCGTAAATGTTTCGTCTTTTGGTCCGTTAGCCAACCTGCTTTTTCTGGACCAAAAATTTCCCATACCCATTGCGAAGTTAGGATGCAGGCGGGCAAATAACCATTGACATAAAGGATTTGCAAATACTTTTTTGATAAATTTATAACCATAATCGCCGGGACCTAAGCCATCGCCGTGACCTAAATAAAATTTTTTGCCGTTGTATTCTCTTGTAATAGGTTCGCGATAAATACTTACACCTAATTCTTTACTAAAATAGTCGAACATCCACATATCGTGGTTGCCGGTAAAAAAGGTAACAGGTATTCCTGAATCGGTTATTTCGGCTATTTTTCCAAGCAAGCGGGTGAAACCTTTCGGAACGGTGTATTTGTATTCAAACCAAAAATCGAACAAGTCGCCCATCAAATAAATTTCCTGAGCATCGAGTTTTACTTCGTCTAACCATTTAACGATGCGCTTTTCACGGATCAAACTTTTTTCATGCGTAGGAATTCCTAAATGAAAATCAGATGCGAAATATATTTTTTTGTTTGGTTGCAATGGTTTTGATAGATTTTGTGTGAAGGTAATAATTTGAAGTGCTGCGAAATTACTTCGTCTTTAGTTTCTTTTTTGGATTTTGCCGTGTGTCAAAAAACGTTAATAATTCAATTGAGCGTTCTTTAACTGATACTTGATATAATAAAATATTGTGTTTGGTAATTAGGACTTCGTGTAGGTCTTCTTTTTCTGAACTTCTAAATAGGTAAGGATTGTTAGAAAGTAAGTGAATGGTTTTCTCTGTTCTTTCTACAAAATATTTAATTTGTTTTTCAGTCCAGTGGTTTTGCAAATAATTAATTACATTTTCAAACGTAATAATAGACTTTGGTGCCCAGATTACTTTATAAGCCATTTCTTGTATTTTTTCATTGCTTCCTTATGTGGAATACCCTTTCCTTTTGCAATTTCCTGTTTAGCTTCTTTAACGCATGCTTTTTGATAATCACTCAATTCATCCCACAAATCTTCAGTTTTATAAACATTTAGTAAAGCTTTCACTTGTTTTATCAACGCCTCACTATTAGTACCTAAAAGGGTTTGGGCTATTTTTATTTTTTCGGCTTGTAAATTCATTTTGATGTTTTATCTCAAAACAAAAATAAGAATAATTGCTAATTAAAGCTAATCGAATGATAACGAGGATTGGAAAATACTTAGGTGATATATAATTGAACGGGTGAAATTTCACTTCCCTTTCTTTTTTAATTTCCCAACTTCTTGTTTTAAGAGTTTAATTTCTTTTTCTATATCAACAGCAGGTTTCATTGTAGATTTTTGATAGCGACTTGCCGGTTCCGCTAATATTTGCAGGCTTTTTTCAAAACTCATTTCGGTTTCACCCGAAACGCCTAATAAATAAAGCCATTTAATTTTAAGAATATCCGACACGCGCATAATGCGGTTAACGGTAATATCAACAATGCCTCTTTCCATGTTGGAGTATGCCGAAACAGAAATACCTAAATCTTCAGCGATGTTGTCCTGACTTAAATTTCGGCTTATCCTTGCAATTTTTATTCTTCCGCCAATTTGTTTGTTGACATTCTCTGCTTTCATGCAAGTAAAATTACTGCCCTAAAAGCTCTTTTAATTTCATTTAAAATGGTATTATTTTAGTTTAAATGAAATTATTGTATATTTGAAAATTCAAGATGTCGTATGAGTTTTAAAACTACTAATAGAATTGAATAAACCGGAGCTTATTAAAAAAATTAAAGAGAGTAATCTCTTTAATTCTGAAGAAAAATCAAGACTGATTGAGCTTATTAACCACAATAAACGATATGGTTTAGTTTGGGAAGAAAAAACGGAAGATGCTGAACAGGAATTATTAGATAAAATACCTGTTTTATCCGAAGATGTTAGCAAAGCAATAATTAATCAATCTGTCAAAGATATTCCAAACCATATTTTAATAGAAGGGGATAATCTGCACGCCCTTACAACACTTTGTTTTACTCACGAAAACAAAATAGATGTAATTTATATTGATCCTCCATATAATACAGGGAATAAGGATTTTAAATACAATGACACTTTTGTTGATAAAGAAGACAGTTATCGGCATAGTAAATGGCTTTCGTTTATGAGTAAACGTTTACGTTTAGCAAAACGTTTATTAAAAAGTACTGGAGTAATTTTTATTTCAATTGATGACAATGAAATGGCCCAATTGAAATTACTTTGTGATGAAATTTTTTTACAAGAAAATTTTGTCGCAAAATTACCAACAATTATGAATTTGAAAGGAAATCAGGATCAATTTGGTTTTGCAGGTACTCACGAATATTCAATGGTTTATGCCAAAAACTCAATTAGGGCAAGCTTTAATGAATTTGATATTGATGACGAAAGTATCGAAAGTTGGCAACAAGATGAATTAGGATATTTTAAAAAGGGAGCGACATTAATTGCAACAGGAGAAGATGCTCCAAGAGAGAAAAGGCCAAAAATGTTTTATCCCATTTTAATAAATAATAAAACGTCATTAATAGAATTGATAAGTGATTCAGAGCATAGTAACTTATTTGATGAGAAAAATAGAATGTTCAATGATGAATATTTATTAGAATTGAAAAATAAATATGAGAGTAAAGACTATACTTTTTTACTACCAACCAACGACACTAACGGTTATTCAAGGTGGCGTTGGGGATGGAATAATGCGAATAAAATAAAATTTCAAACAGATGTTATCGTTTTAAAAACAAAAAAAGGATTTTCATTATATAAAAAACAAAGACCAGAATTAAATGAATTACCATCCAAAAAACCTAAATCAATATTCTACAAACCCGAGTATAGTAGTGGGAATGGCACATCACAGGTAAAACAAATATTGTGCGACAAGAGGTTCAATAATCCTAAGCCGTTAGAATTAATTAAGGATTTTTTACAAATTGGGACAAAAAAAACCTCAATAATTCTAGATTTTTTTGCTGGTAGTGGCACCTCTCTTCACGCAACTATACAGTTGAATGCAGAGGATGGAGGCAATAGACAATGTATTCTTGTTACAAACAATGAAAATAAAATTTGTGAGGAAGTTACTTATGAACGCAACAAAAGGGTGATCAATGGATACATCAGCGAAAAAGGAACGAAAGTAGAAGGTCTTTCCGAAAATAATCTTCGTTATTTCAAAACTTCGTTTGTTGGCAGAGAACGCACATTAAAAAACAAACGCCAATTATGTCAACTTTCAACCGATGTGTTACGCATAAAAGAAAACTGTTATACTGAAATTAAAGCAACAAAAAACATTCGCATTTTTAATGAAGGTGAATTATATCTTATTGTTGTGTTCGACGATATTTCAATACCGAACGCAGTAGAAGTAATACAAAAACTACCCGAAAAAAGTATGATTAAAGTGTATGTGTTTTCTGAAGAGCAGGATCCTTATACGGAAGATTTCTATGAAGTTTTAGACAAGATTGAACTTTGTGCTTTGCCGGATGCTATTTACAAAGCCTATCAGCATATACTACCTAAAAAGAAACGGAAAGAAATGGAAGAAATAAATGCCGCATTAAATCTTTTCAATTAAGCCTGATTTAAAATGAAATTAAAAAATCTGGAATACCGAACTATCGCTTTACAGCAATTAAAATCACATATTTACCATTTACTAAACGAGGAGCAATCGAAAAATAAAATAATTTTTAAAGCTCCTACAGGCTCAGGAAAAACCATAACAATGGCTTGTCTTTTGCGCGATTTGGTTAATGAATTGCCCAATAAGTTTGAATTGCCCAATCGCAACATCGCTTATATTTGGATTGCACCCAATGCTTTGCATTTACAATCGTATAAAAGTTTGCAAAGTTTTTTCGATGAAACAAAAGATGTACATACGATACAGTTTGAAGACATTGTAGAAGATCAATTGCAACCAAATGAACTTCTATTTTTAAACTGGCAATCGATAAGTAGTGAAGATAATTTATTTGTGAGAGATAATGAAAATGATAAAAATTTTTACAATTACATCAGTAATACAAAACAGAATGGAACAGATATAATTGTAATTTTAGATGAAGCTCATTTATTTGGTACAAAAGGGGAAAAGGCACAAAATGTTTTGACAAAACTGGATGCGAAAATGGAAATTGATGTCACTGCCACTCCACTCATTCGTTCGGATTATGAAGTGATTATTAGAAGGGCGGATGTTGTAAAAGAACAAATGATTAAAAAAGGTGTGAACCTTAACCCAAAACTTGATGTCGTCATTCAGGGAGAGCGAGATGCAAATTTAGTATTGCTTCAACAAGCATTGGAAAAACGGGACGAATTAGCCGAAAAATATCGCAATGTAGGAACCAATATCAACCCACTTTTATTAATTCAATTACCGTCGGATATTCAAAGGATAACGCAAACCGATAATGAAATAAAACAACTGGTAATAGATTACCTTCAAATTAAAGGGATTACACAGCAAAACAACCGACTTGCAGTGTGGTTAAGCAATGAAAAAATTAACCTTGAAGATATTTCAACTAATGAAAATATTGTTGATGTATTGTTGTTTAAACAAGCAATTGCTTTAGGTTGGGATTGCCCAAGAGCATCTGTTTTGTTAGTGTATCGGGAAATGAAACAAGAAACCTTTACGGTACAGACTTTAGGACGCATTTTGAGAATGCCGGAACAAAAACATTACGTTGACGAAGCACTTAATATTGGCTATGTGTTCACTAATTTAGAAAGGAATCTAATTGAAATCGTTGCAGATGAAATGGATTATTTAACATTCAATAAATCAATCAGAAAACCAATATACAATAACTTAAATTTGACTTCTTATTATAAAGAAAATACTTTAACAAGAAACCGTTTGGGGCTTCATTTCCGAGAAGCCCTTTTTAATATAGCTGAAAAATCATTTGGTATTAAACAAGAAGCCGAAAACGGAAACTCTTTTTATTTCAGGAATAAAGAAAGACTGGAATCTAAAGCAATTTCAATGGAGGTGAAAAATATTGAGATTGTTATTCCATCGGATGTTATTGTAGATGTCACGCAGGAGGGAAGTACAGCAGTTGCCCATAAAGCTAAATTTGCAAAAACAACATATCAGTTAGAACAATTATTTAATCGTTTTTGTCTTAACAATTGTGGCGAGTATCAAAAGGATGGTTCTTGGGAGCGAATTAAACATCATCTCAAATTGTTATTTGAGGAATATATAGGTTTGGATGAAAAAGAAACCTATAAAATAGTACTTCAAAATGAACAAGCATTTACGGACCTTTTAAATCTTTCGAGGGAAGAGTACGCAAGAATTATGGCTGCAAAGGCAAAAATAACAACGATAGATGTTAAAGAATACGTATGGGAGGTGCCCGATTTCCGTATTTATAATAACCTATTTACAAAATACGATGTTGAAAAAACAATCCTCGATCCTTTATTTCTAAGACAAAATACAGGGTTTTTATCAGATAGTAAAAACGAATTTGAATTTATCAATTATTTGGAAAAATGTCAAGAACAAATTGTTTGGTGGTATAAAAATGGAATCGGAAGTAAAACAGATTTTGCAATTTCATATAACAATTCAAAAAATCAAAGCTCATTATTTTTTGTTGACTTTGTAATTCTTTTTTCAAATGGAACTTTGGGATTATTCGATCCTAAAACAGAGAATTCAGACCGAGATATGGTTGCCAAACATAATGCCTTGAATGATTATATCATTTCTAGAAATCAGGAAGGTAAGACAACAATTGGAGGTGTAATTCTACCAAAAGATGGTAGTTGGCGTTATAGTAAAAGTAAACTTGAAAATGGATATGATGTAGATGGTTGGGAGTTTTTTAATCCGTTACTATATCCGAATTAGAAAAAAATTGTTCCTAACTATAATTTTTTTGATGATAAACCTAACAGGTTTTTGAAACCTGTCAGGTTTATATAAGTAGGGTATAATAGCAAAAACGGACGAATTTCTATTATAGAATTTCGTTCGTTTTTATGAAATCCAATCTAAATAATTATCTTTTGTAATTACTTCAAAACTTGCCTTTGGATATGCTTCTTGCCACGCTGTTGGAGGCTTTACTTTTTTTTCGGAATTCCATTTTAACTCAAATGCATATAATTCCCCTCCTTTGTCTTCAATCCAATCTATTTCCTGCTGTTCGTATGTTCTCCAAAAATAATTATTGACTAACATACCAGAATAACTTTGATATTTGATTCGCTCAGAAAGCAAATAATTTTCCCATAATTCTCCAATATCATTTCGTAAACTTATTGGATTATGGTTTGCAATTAGCGTATTTCGAATACCAAGATCATAAAAATACCATTTGCTACTTTTTGTAATCTCCTTTCTTAAATTTCTACTAAATCCTTGTAATTTATATATAATAAATACTTTTGAAAGTAAATCCAAATAACGTTCAACTGTATTTTTGCTCATGGAGAGTTGAGTTCCTAATTCTTGAAGAGATACTTCTTTTCCGATTTGGAAAGCTAATAATCGGAGTAAATCAAGCAATTTTGATGAATTACGTATGTTATCATAAACAAGTATATCTTTTAGTAAATAAGAATTAACAATTTCTTTTAAATATTCTGTTTTTTCTTCTGTTGTTTCGTAGTGAATTAATTCGGGGTAACTTCCAAAAATTAATCGTTCTTCCAGATTGTCTTTAGTCTGTATTAGATTTTCCCTGGAAGCAAATTCTATTTGTGCCAAAGGGTACATATTGAAGGTGATTTTTCTGCCGGTGAGGGGTTCGCCCAGTTTATCATTCAAATCAAACATGGAAGAGCCTGTAACTATAATTTTTATTCCTTTAATTTCGTCCACAATCAATTTTAATATTTTGCCTATTTCTGGTATTTTTTGTGCTTCATCAATTACTAATATTTTTTTAGTACCTAATAATCGTTTGTAATTTTCAATAGTCCTCTTTTGTAGTACTTCAGCAGTCGTAGCGTCTTCCCCATTTAATAATAAATAAGGTTCGTTTAGTTGTTCGATTATTTGTCCGATAAAAATAGTTTTTCCTATTCTTCTCGCACCCAAAAGCACCAATACCTTGTTAGCTTTGAGTTTTTGGAGGAATTTCTCAAAAATAGCTCGTTTAATATAATCCATTTATTATTGATTTTGACCCAAATATACAAAATTCAGTCAGTATACTGACTGAATTAAGCAAAATTCAGTCAGTATACTGACTGAATTAATATTATGAAACTGTTTTTCGTTGTGATTCTTTATTAATAATGGGGCTTATAACTCAAAATTCTTAATCATATCGAAAGGATTCAGTAAATTTAAGTTAAGCGTAAATCGTATGGTTTCAGCGTATTTTAATCCATTTGTATTTTTATAATCTGTAAATCCTTGAGATAAAAGTAATGGGAAATAAATTTCGCAAACATCCTTTTTAATGGAAATTGAAAGTCCGGCATCGTATAAAACAGTTTCAGTTGTTCTGCCGTCATATTCAGTCATTCCAATATCGGCAAAAACATTTAAAGGTAGTTTTATATTGCCTAAGGAGGTTTTTAAATTTAAAGCTGTTATCCATTTGGTTGTTTGCCCCAAGGGAGAATAAAATTTAAATCCTCCGTCAGTTTCAGTAAATTGATTGGAAAGTCTGCCACTAGTTTCTGTGCGTCCCAAAAATATGTTGTCATACAAATAATCCTGATACCCGGTTTGTCCACTCAAGCGGAAGCGGTATGGGCCGGCATTAGCAGAGGTAGTTCCAATAAATGTTCCTGCAAAAAAACGAACATCAAACCCTTTGTATTTTTCTTTGTACAGGTAGGAATATTTTGCGGTAATAGATGCTTTGCCTATTTTTTCACCTTGTTGTACATTTAGTTTAATGCTGTAAGGTTTTATAGGATGCGCTTTAGAGAAGGTATAGGTTAAGTCGTTGAAGTTTTTTGTTATTTGTTTTGTTGAATAAGTAACTGTAATATGTGCCGTATCTCCTCCTACATGTTTTAAACCATAATTCTGAATGATAGTGATATTGCGGTAACGCAAGGTATGTGAATATGGACTTGTTGCGTTTTTCTTTTTAAATTTTATATTTAATTCCGGAGCAATTTTATTGAAATTTAGATTTAATGGTGTGTTGGAATAAGCATAACGTGTAGTTGTTGCACCAATGGATACATGTTGCAATACATTATTTTTTGGAAATATATTATAGGTGATTTTTCCATAACCCGCAAAGTCTTTTGCAACATAGCTATACATGGGCATTAATATATATTCAAACTTTTTTTGTACCACAGTTACATTGTGTAAAGCAATACCAAACATCCATTTGTTATAATTGTTCCATCCAAGGGTTGGTGTAAAAAATAATTGTGTTTTGTCAGGGTTATCAATACTTGTCAGAAATTGTAACCTAATAGGTTCTACCTTTTTGAATGCTCCTTTGGTGCGAATAGTATTGTTATTCCTATTCATTTCGAGCATATCGTTTTTGGAGTCGATTACAAATTTATCAATATTAGCAACAGGAAAACCTAATAATTGTTTTCCGGAAAAACCATCGAACATAATTTCACCAACTAGTTTATTATTTTTAAATCCTTGAATAAAAATAGGGGCTTTTATTTGACCTTTATTTTTAACACCAATGTCCCATGATCCATCAAAGTTTTGATGAGCAAATTTAATTTTATAATCCAGTTTTTTTGTTGAATTGATAAGGTCATCAAAAAACCAACTTAAATCTCTTTTAGTTGACTTTTCCATAACAACTCTAAAATCGGTAGGTTGAGGATGTTTAAATTTCCACTCATCAAAATAGGCGTGCATGGCATTGTCCATTTTATTTTCGCCAACGTAAGCAAACAAGTAATCAAATACCAATGCGGTTTTAGAGTAAACATCGCCACCATAATTCATATTAGTGAATTCAGGAGCAGGTGTGTTTATTGCCTGGTCTTCATTTTTAGCTGCCGATAGCAGATACATCAGTTCGTATTCTTTTTTATGTTTGTATTGTTTAATGTCAAATATTTTTCCAATGGCATTATCGCCAAAGCGTCCGAATAAATTTTTGTCCTGATAAATGGTTTCAATATATCTATTTTCATTAAATGAATTGATGCCTTCGTCCATCCATGGATATTTACGTTCGTTGTTACCTAGCATTCCATAAAACCAATTGTGCCCAACTTCATGTGTAATTACTAAATCCAGTTGAAACGCATTTTCAGTATTGCCAATCACGGTAATGTTGGGATATTCCATTCCTCCGCCGGCACTGATGGTTCCGTCTACGGCAGTGCAATTGTTGTAAGGGTAATCGCCATTCCAGAGCGAATAATTATACAAAGCATCGTTGATGTAATCAATACTTTTTTTCCATAAATCGGCATTGGCATTGGTAAACATTGCCCATGTAGTTATTGCATGCTGTGTATTTGGAGTTATTATTCCACCTTTTAAAACATGGTAGCGTTTATCGCAAAACCAAGCAAAGTCGTGCACGTTGCTTTGTTTGAACCGTATTGTTTTGAAAGAAGTATCGGATAGTGGAAATGTGAGATTACTACTATCAAAGTTTGTAATGGCTTGTGTTTGCTTTACTTTTTGGTTGAGCCAATCCAATTCGCTTTCTCCATCAATCATGTCGCCGGTAGCACCTAATACATAATTTTTTGGAAGTGTAATACTTACGTCAAAGCTGCCAAATTCCGAATAAAATTCACCTTGATTGATGTAAGGCATTTGATTCCATCCATTTTTATCGTAAACCGCCGGCTTTGGATACCATTGTGTAATTTGGTAGGACTGACCGATATGACCTAATCGGGAAATTTTTCCGGAAGGTATCTTCACATGAAAAGGTGTGCTAACAGTTATTTTTTGTCCGCTCAATAAGGGTTCATTTAGATACAATTTACAAATGTCGATCGTATCTTTTAATAATTCCCATTTTGCAGGTTGTTCGTTAATTTTAAAATTTAGTTGATCTATATAGCCTCTGTCCGCCTCTTTTGCATAATAGAATTTGTTTTCGCCATGTTTAATAAAATCGTTGGCAAGTGCTGTACTGTTGTTTTTATAGGCATTTGGCCATAGGTGTATATAAATAAATGTAAGTTGATTGGGGGAGTTATTGATGTATTCAAACGATTCATCGCCTTTTAATTCATGTTTTATATCATCTAAAGTAACATGAATGGTATAGTTAACTTCCTGTTGAAAATAGGCGGTTTGAGCATTTGTGATGCTTGAAATAAAAAAAATAAAAAAAACTAAAATGTTAAAATATTTCATAATATTCGTTTGGACAATTTAATCTAAAAAACGAATAGCCATTGTCAGTTCGAGCGTAGTCGAGAACCATTTTATTTAAAAACCTCTTCCAGTTTTTTTTCTAGATCAGCACCACGTAAATTTTTTGCAATGATGTTTCCTTTTGCGTCTATCAACACATTGGATGGTATACCGTTGAAATTGTAATCCATAACTACAGGCGATTGCCATCCTTTAAAATCACAAACGTGACTTTTCCATGTTAAATTATCTTTTAAAATTGCCATTTTCCATTTCTCTAAATTGTTATCTAACGATACACTGTAAATGTCGAATCCTTTTGCTTTATAGGCATTGTAAGCTCTTACCACATTGGGGTTCTCTGCACGGCAAGGTCCGCACCACGATGCCCAAAAATCAATTAATACTACTTTGCCTTTTAACGATGATAGTGCTAATGGTTTACCATCGGGTGTATTGTATTTAATTTCGGGTGCGGCAGTTCCAATGGCGCAGGCAGTTTTTGATTTTACCTCATTGTGAAATCCTTTTATGTATGCTGAGTTTGGATATTTTGCATACAATGCTTTATCCAAATCAATAAAAATTTGAGGATTTTCCTCTATCGATAATTGTTGAACAGCAGCAAGAGATGCAATAGAGCCGCTGTTTTTAGAAATAAAATTTGCTAAAAATGTATTTTGTTCTTTTATTAAATTCAAATACGGTATTTCTAAAACTTTGTTCATGGAATCAATACGTACTGCTTCGCCTTGGTGCAAATTTGCAAATTCCTGATATGCTTTTTGTAAAGAATCGCGTTGTCTGTAATTTTTGTTTGATGTTCTGCTTACTTCAGAAAACAATTTTGAATCGGGCGAACCTTCAATTGTATAAGTGGCCTCTAAATTTGTAGCATCGGCAGTTATAGTAATTTTTTGGTTGGGTGCAAAAATGAAGGTTGCAAAATTTTTATCGGAAATTTTTATACGGTAAAACCCAATTTCTTTTACTACTGGTTTTAATGTAAATTCTCCATTATTATCAATGGTAACAGTATCTACAGGTGTAACGCCTTCGGGTGCCATTCTTTCAAGGTAAATGGTTTCTCCGTGAGCGTTGCTTAGTTTTCCTTTTACTTCAATTCCGTTCTTTTTTTCGGGATTAGTATTTGAACATGCTGTTAGTAATATAAGCAATAGAGATAAAGAAATAAAAGCTCCTCTCTTAACCTTAGCCCTGTATGGAGAAGTAGCGGGTGAGTTATGTTTTTCGATTTGATTTTTCATTTGATAATATATCATTAGTTTTATTTTTGCACTAATTTTCTAACATTTTTTTTACTAATTCGGTAGTTACTTTTGGATCGGCTTTGCCTTTGGATAGTTTCATTACTTCACCCATAAACAAACCCAATAAAGTGGTTTTTCCGTTTTTGTATTCAATTACTTTTTCAGGATATTTTGCAATGGCTTGCGAAACAAATTCGGTTAATGCTCCGCTATCACTTTCCTGAACCCAATTATTTTCTTCCGCTATTTTTGATGGTGATTTACTTTCGTTATTAATCATCAATGGAAATATTTTTTGAATGGCAATAGTATGGCTCACCTTTCCACTATCAATAAAATCAACTAATTCAGCAACTCGTTTCGGACTTATTTTGAAATCAGAAATATGTAAGGCGTTATCGTTCAAGTATGATTTTATTTGAACAGTAAGCCAGTTGGATGCTGATTTTATATTTTTTGTATTGGCAATAATGTCTTCAAAATATAAAGCAATCTCTTTGGAATCGGTTAATACACCTGCATCATAAGCGGATAATCCCAAATTAGTATATTTTTTATACAACTCGTTTGGAAGCGGAGGCAGACTGTTTTTTATTTTTGCAATGTACTCCTGACTTACCAATACCGGTTGCAGATCAGGCTCAGGAAAATAGCGATAATCGTTTGCCATTTCCTTGCTTCTTAAAACAAATGTAGTGCCTGTTACAGCATTAAAACTTCGGGTATCCTGACTGATCTCTTCTCCGTTCTCAATCGCTTCTATCTGACGTTTTGCTTCAAATTCAATAGCACGTTGTACGTTTCGGATAGAGTTCATATTTTTTACTTCACAACGTTTTCCGAAAGCTGTACTTCCTTTTAAACGTACCGAAACATTGGCATCGCAACGCAAACTCCCTTCTTCCATATTGCCATCGCAAATATCGAGGTAACGAACTAGTTTGCGAATCTCTGTTAAATATTTATAAGCTTCTTCGCCGCTGCGCATTTCAGGCTCACTCACAATTTCAACCAAGGCAACACCTGCACGGTTTAAATCTACCAACGTATCAAATGGATCAATGTCATGAATGCTTTTTCCGGCATCTTCTTCCATGTGGATGCGGGTAAGGTTAATGTGTTTTTCTGAACCATCGTCCTGCTTTATAGTGATAATTCCTCCCGAACAAATAGGTGTTTTATCCTGTGTTATCTGATAACCTTTTGGAAGATCGGCGTAAAAATAATTTTTACGGGCGTATTCATTTAGCTCACGGATATTGGATTTGCAAGCCAAACCTAAACGAACCGCGAATTCAATTACTTTTTCATTTGATTTGGGTAATGTGCCGGGATGACCCAATGAAATTGGACTTATATTGGTATTTGGCAGTACACCAAATTCGGTAGAGTCGCTACAATAGGCTTTACTCTTGGTGGATAGTTGTGCGTGGACTTCCAAACCAATTACGGTTTCGTACTTATCGTAAATGCTCATTTAATTTTAATGCTGATTTAAGAGCGAAATATACGAAAAAATTACAATTTGACGATGTGCTGATTCGCTAATTTTCGATGTGCTGATGAGAGGATATGAATTTTTTTTGTGGAGTATAAATTCTTCGAAAAAATAAAATTAGCACATTAGCAAATCGAAAATCAGCACATCAATAAATTAGATTTTTATGAAAGGTTTGTAATTCACTCCGGCTTTCAAAAACACCTTGAGCATATAGGTTCCTTTGCTTAACCAATTAATATCAATGCTTACAATTTTTGTTAATCCTTTGTAGCTATCTGATTGATAAACTATTTTACCTGAAGCATCGGTAATTTCAAAGTATTCCAAGCTGTTGGCATTGTTTAACGAAAGTATGTTTAAAGTGCTTTTTGTTGGATTTGGATAGATAGAAATCTGATTGTTATCAAGTGCATAAAATGGTTTTTCCGTTACTGAATTGCCTGAAGAAAGGATGTGTAAATCGGGGTCAAATGTTACTTTGGTAACAGGGAAAGGAATGGAAACATTAAAAATTTGTCCGGAATAAATATGATCAAAAACAATTGTGGTGTCACCTGTAGGCCCTGAAAAATTAACAGCTACAGGCATTTCAAAAAAAGGAACAGAAGTATGAGATTGTGTTTGATTAACTGTAATTTGTACTGTATTTACCGATTGTGTCCAAACTATCTGATACGATGGAAAACCTTGATTATAGTACCATTGATTAAAAAATGCGCTAAGGTTTTGTCCGCTCGTAGCTTCAAAGTGCGCAATCAAATCCGTTGTATGTGCATAGTAGCCTGCTAATTTTGGGTCATTTAAATAGTTTTTGATGGATAGAAAAAATATAGAATCGCCCAATTTCCATCGGACCATATTTAATAAATAAGCCCCTTTGTCATAACTCAATTGTCCGCTAAATATCCTTTTTACGGATGTTGTGTCATCACAAAATACAGAACCATTAGGCTTTGATGTTGCGTTTTTAATTTTAATTTCTTTCCAAGCTATCCAGTTTTGTGGAAAATACCGTTCTACAGTCAAACCTTCAAAATAGGTTGCAAAACCTTCGTTCAGCCAAATGTCCTGCCAGCTTGCACAAGTGATATGATCCCCAAACCATTGGTGGGCGCATTCGTGGGCAATCAAGGCATAATTAAAATCAGCAACAAAACTCATGGTTTGATGTTCCATGCCGCCGCCCCAGCCGAATTGGGCTTGTCCGTATTTTTCTTTTGCGAATGGATA
>CANFLQ010000071.1 GCA_947447995.1 Bacteroidota bacterium
ACGAAGATCGCGAAGGAGAGTTTCACTCAAAAAAAGAAGCCGGTTTGAAAATAACTTTCAAACTGGCTTCTTCGTTTTTTTAAATTCAACCAAACTATTTACAATTCCACATGCCCTCTTACAGCAAATACATTTACCGCGCCGCGATCTTTATTGTAAGCCGGATTTGCGATGTATTGGTAATCCAGTGTTATCCATAATGTTTTTGCCAATTTTATTTTGTAATACGTTTCAAGTATTTGCTCATAACCATAATGCGGTAATTTTCCATCGCCAATAATAAAACCGTAACCACCGGCATTCAAATAATTAATATGGTCTTTAGATATTCCGTTTGCTACATAAGCAATTCCGAAAACATCGTCAGCACGTTTTATTTTTGTTGCCTTAATACTCAATCCGGCACTTGCACTTTGGTCAATTTCGGTAAATGCCCAAGTGGCTGTGTGCCCATCATTCCAACTTACTCTGGCAAAAACACCAATGTCGTTTGTTAATTCCTGACAAAAATTAATTCCGAATCCATATTTTAATCCGTTAAACCTTGTTCCTAATTTTTTTCCTTGAATCACTTCATTAAGTGAACTATCCCCTTGCATCATATTGTTTGTAGCCATAGTATAGGATGGTGCTCTTGATTGGTTATTAAAAACTAATAATTTGATAGAACCTGTATGATTTTTAATTTTCAATTTTTTCTCGAACTCGGCTGTAAAACCATGTGTTTTACTGATTTTATCATCTAACCTTGGCGCATTGGCAATTTGAGGCACCAATACATCCGAAATACGAATAGCATAGCCCGGTTTTACAAGCTCAACAACACAGCCCCATGTATAACCTCTTGTATTTGCAGGATAATCCCAGGCACCATTACTCATTAACGACCAGTTCATAAACTCCGTACGCGGATCGTGACTATAACTGTTATCATCAAAATAATCGGCAATACTAAATTTTCCGGCACTTATCGTTATGCGTGATTCCGGAATTTTATCCCCCAACTGATTTTTATCTCCATCCTGATATTCTCTATTTGAGTTAAGTGCAATGTGTTGTTGAAAAAAGGCACGGGCAATGTAAAAGGCTGGTGCGGGGCTTCCAATCCTAAACGTTTCTCCGTTTGCTGCACCGGCAAGGCCCAAGGCATAACTCATACCTTTACCCCCTGCAATTTCGGGGTTTACAAAAACAGCAGCGCCTTTCCATAATTTTCTTCCCAAAAATAATGTAGTTGTTAGTGAAAGGGCTGTTTCGGCACTATCCTGTAAACTGTTTACTCCTGCATATTGCGAATTACGTTTCCCATGCCCCTGCATAATGCTTGTTGTCTGAAAATGGTAACTCCACTTTTCAATTGAATCCAACTTATTGGAATTAACGCCCATAAAATGTTTTTCGTCATCAGGTCCCTGAGCATTTAGTTTTGTAACAGAAAATAAGAGAACGAGAAATATCACCAATAGTTTTCTGTTTTTTATTCCGGACTTTTTTGTTTGAAATGCAATGCATTTAGCATCAATTGCATCATTTTTAATTTCAGATATTTTTATAGTTTTCATAGATGCTGCAAATATATAAAATTTGACGCCTTGCTATTATGCTTACAAATAATTGCGGGTAGTAAATACCTCTCGTTTTTAATTGCTCCCGTAACCTTGTTATTAAAATTCCGTTTAGGGTGTACCAAACAAATTTATTTGAGTAACTCTAAAAACGGATTTATGAAAAAAATTACTTTCCTCGCCCTAATGTTTATTTTTTCAAATACTGTTTATGCTCAAAGTTGGCTGGAAGTAGGCCTAAAAGGCGGAGGAGGTTTGGATTTTTTAATCAACAAAAATATATCAAGTGATGTAACACATACTTCAAAATTTGCTTTTGGTTATACCTGTGGAGGCAAGCTTGGTTGGAATTTTAATGATCAACATGCCATTACATTAGATGTATTGTATACAGGTTTTGGAAAAAATTATGAATATTACACGCCTAACCCAATAGATAGCACCAAAAAAAATTTTTACACTAAAAGTTTTAATTTCAATGCTCTCGATTTTTTACTGATGTACCGCCATGTTAAAAATGCAAGTTATTTTGAGATTGGGCCGATGGTTTCTTCTGTAAAAAAAGCATCTGCAACCGATGATCAGTCGGGCAGTAAATTTAATGGCGACATTAGCGACCAGCTGGTTCAAAAATATTACTCCGCTGTTATTGGTGCAGGAGGCATGTTGGCAGGAACAGAAAACTTTAGGGTAATTTTGGGATTCAGAGTAATGTACACGTTCAGCGATATTGTTAGTGTTGACGGACAAAAATATAATTTTCCATCGGGCAATAAATACAGTACTTATAACCCATCCAATCCAATATCAGCTATGATGGTAATGGAATTGAACTATGATTTGGGATTCATGGCAAAATCAAATTGTAAAAAGAAAAAAAGATCCTTCTTATTGTTTAAAAATAGATAGTTTACATTTTTATTTTTTTCTACTTTTGATTTATCTGTTAATGTTAACGGATTTCAAAAAACAGAAAAGCCATGCAACGCATTACCTCTCTTGAGCAATATCAAACAGAATATAAACACAGCGTAGAAAACCCCGAAGCCTTTTGGGCAGAACAAGCCGAACAGTTTACTTGGCATAAAAAATGGGACAAAGTATTGGAGTGGAATTTTGATGAACCCAATGTAAAATGGTTTGTTGGGGGTAAATTAAACATCACCGAAAATTGTCTCGATCGTCATTTAGCGGATAAGGGTAATCAAACCGCTATCCTTTGGGAACCCAACAATCCCCAAACTCCTGCCCGAAAAATATCGTATAAGGAACTTCATCAACAAGTTTGTGAGTTTGCCAGCGTATTAAAAAATAACGGCGCAAAAAAAGGCGATCGCATTTGTATTTATATGCCCATGGTACCCGAATTGGCAATTGCAGTGCTTGCTTGTGCCAGAATAGGCGCTATACATTCGGTGGTATTCGGAGGTTTTTCATTCAAATCCCTTTCTGATAGGATTTACGATGCGGAATGCAATATTGTTATAACCGCCGATGGAGCATTTAGAGGCGCAAAGGACATTCCGCTGAAAAGCGTTGTGGACGAAGCATTACAAACAAGCCCATCTGTTAAAAAAGTAATTGTATTAAAACATACCAACACCAATGTGGTAATGCAAAATGAGCGAGATGTGTGGTGGAAGGAGGAGGTTGAAAAGCTAAACCTAACAGGTATTCAAAACCTGTCAGGTTTTAAGGCAGAAATTATGGATTCGGAAGACCCGCTTTTTATACTGTATACATCCGGTTCAACAGGTAAACCCAAGGGCGTAGTGCATACCACAGCGGGTTACATGACGTATGTTGATTATACATTCCGCAACGTTTTTCAATACAATGCCGGCGATGTATATTGGTGTACTGCCGATGTAGGTTGGATTACAGGGCATTCCTATTTAGTATACGGTCCGTTATTGGCAGGTGCAACAACATTAATGTTTGAAGGAATTCCTACATATCCCGATGCAGGCAGGTTTTGGAATGTAATAGATAAACATCAGGTAAATATATTTTACACAGCACCAACAGCCATCCGATCCTTGGAAGCACTAGGTTTGGATTTTGTAAAACCATACAAACTTGATTCGTTGCGAGTACTGGGAAGTGTTGGTGAGCCCATCAATGTAGAAGCTTGGAACTGGTACCATGTAAACATCGGAAAAAATAAATGTCCGATAGTAGATACCTATTGGCAAACAGAAACAGGTGGAATAATGATTTCCCCTTTAGCAGGCATAACCCCAACAAAACCAGGCTTTGCAACGCTTCCCTTGCCGGGAGTTCAACCGGTATTATTGAATGAAGCAGGCAAGGAACTTATTGGTAATAGTGTAGAAGGCAGGCTGTGTTTCAAATTTCCTTGGCCCGGCATCATTCGCACCACTTATGGTGATCACAAACGTTGTAAAGAAACGTACTTTGATGTTTTTAAAAAATATTATTTTACAGGCGATGGCTGCCGCCGCGATGAAGACGGTTATTACAGAATTACCGGCAGAGTGGACGATGTTATAAAAGTTTCCGGGCACTTGCTAGGCACTGCAGAAATAGAAAATGCCATTAATGAACATCCCGATATTGTGGAAAGTGCTGTTGTGGGCTTTCCGCACGATATAAAAGGTTGGGGAATTTATGCTTATGTGATTTGCGATCATCAGCGCAAAGATGTAGATGCACTTAAAGCAGAGATTGTACAAACGGTTACTAAATATATGGGTCCAATAGCAAAACCCGATAAAATTCAAATTGTAAGCGGCTTACCAAAAACACGAAGCGGAAAAATAATGCGCCGAATTTTACGCAAAATAGCCGAGCATGATTTGGATAATTTAGGAGATACGTCAACATTGCTAGATCCTGCTGTTGTTGAGGAAATAAAGGCAGGAGCGGTGAAATAGATAGATTAACAAAACACCAAAAAATTGTTAAAACTTTAATCGTAGCTGAAATTCCCTTATCTTCGTTATCCAATTAATGTAACGTGTCAGATAGCATAGTAATTATACCTACTTATAACGAAAAAGAAAACGTGGAGCGAATGATTCGCAAAGTGTTTTCGTTGGCACAACCCTTCCATATTCTCATTGTTGACGATGGTTCGCCGGATGGCACCGGAACCATTGTAAAACAATTAATGCAGGAATTCCCCGATAAATTATTTATTGAAGAACGAAAGGCAAAACTAGGATTAGGTACTGCCTATATTCATGGTTTTAAATGGGCATTGGCAAAAGAGTATGAATATATTTTTGAAATGGATTGTGATTTTTCTCATAATCCCGACGATTTAATTCGCTTACGCGAAGCTTGTTTAAAAGGAGCAGACGTTGCTGTTGGCTCACGATACGTAAAAGGTGGCCATATAGAAAATTGGCCCAAAGATAGGGTGTTAATGTCGTATTACGCATCTGTATACGTTCGCATGGTACTTTGGCTGCCGGTGCAGGATACAACAGCTGGTTTCAAATGTTACCGACGAAGAGTATTGGAAGCAATTGATTTTTCAAATATAAAATTTATTGGGTATGCATTTCAAATTGAGATGAAATACACTGCTTACAAACTAGGTTTTAAAGTGGTGGAAGTACCTATCACCTTTATCGACCGTACAGAAGGTGTTTCTAAAATGAGTACTGGAATTTTCAAAGAAGCATTTTTAGGCGTGTTGCAAATGAGATTTAAGAAGATAAAGTGAGAAGCTGTTTTCGACACGAATTGCACGAATTAAAACGATAAAGGTGATTAGCGAACAGAAATTTTAAATAAAAATTCGTGAAATTAGTGTCAAAACAATACCAAGTATGACAACATTAATAAACAACGCAACCATAGTTAACGAAGGAAAAACCTTTGTTGGCAGTATATTAATAGAGAACAACAGTATCTCTAAAGTTATTGAAGGAAAAACTACTGTTGAAGCGGATAAAATAATTGATGCAACGGGAAAATATTTATTTCCGGGTTGTATTGATGATCAGGTACACTTTCGTGAACCGGGTTTAACACACAAAGCCGAAATATATACCGAAGCCAAAGCAGCTGTGGCAGGTGGTGTTACAACCTTCATGGAAATGCCCAACACCATTCCCAACACCTTTACTCAGGAATTGCTCGAACAAAAATACAAACGCGCTTCGGAAGTATCGCTTGCCAATTACTCCTTTTTTATGGGTGCTTCCAATGATAATATTGATGAAGTACTTAAAACAAATCCTAAAAACGTTTGTGGTATAAAAGTGTTTATGGGTTCATCAACCGGTAATATGCTGGTTGATAAACGCGAAACATTGGAAGCGCTTTTTTCTAAATGCAAAATGCTAATTGCTACGCATTGTGAGGACGAACAAACGATAAAAAATAATGCTGCACTCTACAAAGAAAAATATGGCGACAATGTTCCTGTAGAAGCGCATCCGCTCATACGCAGTGAGGAAGCCTGTTACATATCCTCATCGTTTGCTGTGGAACTTGCAAAAAAATACAACACCCGTTTACATATTTTACACATATCTACCGCCAAAGAATTAACGCTGTTTGATAACGTTACCCCACTTAAACAAAAACGAATTACTGCCGAAGCCTGCATACACCATTTATGGTTTAGTGATCAGGATTATGCTACAAAAGGTAATTTTATTAAATGGAATCCGGCAGTGAAAAAAGCGAGCGACCGCGATGCGATTTTGAAAGGACTGCTCGATAATAAAATTGATGTAATTGCAACCGACCACGCACCGCATACGGTGGAAGAAAAAGAACAATCCTATTTAAAAGCTCCGTCGGGCGGACCATTGGTACAACACTCGTTGGTTGCGATGTTAGAAATGTATCATCAGAAAAAAATAACGTTAGAAAAAATTGTCGAAAAAATGGCGCATGCTGTTGCCGATTGTTTTGAAATAGAAAAACGTGGTTACATCCGCGAAGGTTATTTTGCAGATTTAGTATTGGTTGACTTAAATAGCCCTTGGATAGCTGATCCGGTAAATAATTTATATAAATGCGGCTGGTCACCATTTGATGGGTTAACCTTTCATTCAAAAGTTACGCATACGTTTGTGAATGGCAATTTAGTTTACCATAGCGGATTATTTGATGAAACAAAAAAAGGACAACGTCTGACATTCGAAAGAAATTAAAAAATTAAAAATTGGAAGGTTGAAAAATTGTTGCTGAATTATTTAATCAGCACATCTTCAAATCAGCACATCTTCAAATCATTTTCATGTTATACCAAATCTTAAAACCTCTTACCAACATATTTTATCAAATATATTATACATTCCAGTTAAAAGGGAAAAACAAAATACCGTACGGTAACCCCATTATTTTATCTCCCAACCATACCAATGGTTTTATAGATCCGGTAATTCTTGGTTCCGTATTAAAATCTAAAGTTCGTTTTTTTGCTCGTGGCGATGTGTTTAAAGGTCCTGTACTCAAATGGATACTCAACGATTTGAACATGAGTCCGATGTATCGTCTACAAGAAGGATACAGCGAGATTAAAAAAAATGATGCAACATTTGAAGAATGCAAAAAATTGCTTTCTGAAAACAAAACTATTTTAATATTCCCTGAGGCTATCGCGGTGCAGGAAAAACGATTGCAACCTTTGAAAAAGGGCTTGTCGCGCATAGTATTTCAAACAGAAGAAGCCTTTGATTTCAAAAAAAATGTTTTGGTAGTACCTATTGGATTAAATTATTCCAATGCTAAAAAATTCCGCAGCAAACTCCTTATTCGTATCGGTGAACCCATCTCACTAAAAAAATACGAAGAAGAGTTCAAGGAAAATAAAGTAAAAGCCATTAACAATTTCACAAGAATGCTTGAACAGGAGATGAGGAAATTAATCATCACCATAAAAGATAAAAATAACGATGAGCTGGTAGAAAACATTACTGAAATCTACCTTCGTGAATGGATGATGGAAAAAAAATACGATCTGAAAAATCTTGAAGAAGAATTTCAGGTACGTGAAGGAATAGCTGAGCTGGTGAATTATCAATCGGAAAATAATTTGGAAGCATTAAATTCATTAAAAGAAAAAATAAGTCCTTATCTCCAACAGCTTCATAAACAATCACTGCGCGATCATTTGTTAAGTCCAATAACCATCAACAACACAAAACCCTGGGACTTTTTGCTGGAATTTATTGTTATTTGGATTGGAATGCCCATTTATGGTTTAGGATTATTGATGAATTACTTACCCTATTTTATTTCTAAAAAGTTTGTTGTTAAAAACATTAAAAAGGCTGAATTTATTGCATCCATTTATGCAAACATGGCAATGTTTTTATGGATTTTTAATTATTTAATTCAGTTATTAATTGTTGCACTTGTATTTCGTAATTGGGCTTTATTGGGCTTTTATGCTGTTTTGGTGCCGTCGCTTGGAATGTTTGCATTGAACTATTATTCCATTATGAAAAAAATATTTGGCAGATGGAGGTTGTTACGATTGGTAAGAAAAGACCGCGCAACTGTTGAAACATTAATGCAGGAACGAGCTGAGATTATTGAACGATTGGATACGATGAAATTGGAGATTTTAAATTTTTCAAAATAATATTTTCTGCAAATGAGTGCAAAAAAAACATCACACAATCAACAACAGCTCTCAAGTGCAGCGCCACTGTCCAATAATACTTTTTTTATCATTTCATTTTTGGCAATTATCATCGTTACGTCCGCCATCTATTTTCCATCCCTCAAAAATCAGTTTACCAATTGGGATGATAATTTATACATCACACAAAACCCAAACGTTCAGCATTTCAATGGCGATAGTGTGAACATCACTATTAAAAATACTTTTAGCAGCTATGAGCAAGGTAATTATCATCCTTTAACAATGTTGACCTATTGTGTTGAATACACCAAATTTAAACTCAATCCAAAGCCGTATCACATTCACAATTTATTACTGCATATACTCAATGCCTTGTTGGTATTTGGTTTTATCTGGCTATTAACAAAACAAAAATGGGTAGCATTTATTACAAGTATACTGTTTGCTATTCATCCCATGCACGTAGAATCGGTTGCCTGGGTGTCGGAACGGAAAGATGTATTGTACTCCTTTTTTTACCTGGCAGCATTGTGTAGCTACATTTTTTATCTCGAAAAAGAAAAAAAGAAAACGGGATTGTATGTGCTTACATTTTTACTTTTTATTGTTGCTTCGCTTTCAAAAGCAATGGCAATAAGCTTTCCAATTGTTTTATTTACAATCGATTATTTCCTGAACAAAAAAATTACAACCAAAAATGTATTGGAAAAAATACCGTTTTTAGTTGTGTCTATTATTCTGGGAATCGTTGCTATATCGGCCCAAAAATCAGGAAAAGCAATTGAAGATGTTTTAGAATATAATATTTTTGATCGTATCCTTTTTAGTTGTTATGGCATATTTACGTACCTCTGGAAATTAATCGCACCCATACAATTGTCCTGCTTTTACAAATATCCCAACAAAACGGATGGGCATTATCCCATGATTTTTTACATTGCTCCACTCATCATTTTTGCGCTTGCATTTTTAATTTACAGAAGCAAAAATAAAAGTAAAGACCTAATTTTTGGATTTGGATTTTTTATCATCGCCCTTGCAATGGTATTGCAAATATTGCCTGTAGGTGCTGCCATCATTGCCGAACGCTATACTTATCTACCTTATATAGGAATATTTTTTATCATCGCGAGATGGATAAATAATAGGATAGAAAATGAAAATGAAGAAACAAAAGCATTAAAAACCCCTTCCATTATTGCGCTTACCGTTTTCGGAAGTATGTGTTGTTATTTAACATTGCAACGCACTAAAGTATGGCGCGATAGCATTTCGCTTTGGAGTGATGCCATTGAAAAAGACGATAGTTTTCCTTTGCCTTTCAACTCAAGAGGCGATGCCTATTATGTGCAGGGAAATTACGAAAAAGCAATCCCTGATTTTACAGCAGCGATACAACTACATTACCAAACAGCGGATATATATTATAAACGCGGACTTGCATATTACCGCATACAAAAATACAAGGAGGCGCTTGCTGATTTTGGTAATGTAGTGAAGCTGGACAATAACTTTCCGGATGCCTATTATTCAATGGCCTTGGCGCATTTTAATTTAAAAGATTACATTGGGGCTGTGAACGATTACACAAATGAAATTCAAAAAAATCCAACTTCAGAAAAAGGGTATAACGATAGGGGAGTAACTTACGATAATATGGGTAAATACGATGATGCCATGAGTGATTATACGCATGCTATTAAACTAAATGCAAACTTTGTTAAGCCTTATTTTAATCGCGCCAATGCGTTTTACAAGCATCAAAAATTTAAGGAAGCAATATTGGATTATGATGTGGTAATTCAATTAAGTCCCATGTTTGCACAGGCATATAATAATCGCGCAAGTGCTTACGGAAACCTTGGTAAATACAACGAAGCTATAAAAGATTATTCTTCTGCAATTGAATTTAATCCCCAATTTGCAAGTGCTTATAACAACAGAGCAAGAGCGTATTCAAGTATTAAAAACTATCAAGCAGCTTTGGACGATGTATTAAAAGCAAAACAGATGGGAATTGCTGTTGACCCTGATTTTATGGAGGAATTGCAGAAAGAAAATAAAAAGTAAAAACCGATTACGTCATTGCGAGGAACGAAGCAATCTAAACCAAAGTATAATATGAGATTGCTTCGTTCCTCGCAATGACGTGCTAAAATAGGATACTTACACTGAAACAACAGAATTTTAAAAGAAAAAATAAAACGAGTAAAACAACATGAATAGCAAAAAGATTGTAAAAAAAAAGGAAGAAAAAAAGATTGTAACACCAAAATTACAAAGCACATTTTTTATTGTTGCCGTTGTTTTACTTATTTTGATTCCCAGTTTTATTTATAAAAATTCACTCAACAACCAATTTACCCGTTGGGACGATGATGCTTACGTTACAGAAAACAAAGGTATTCGCACACTGCATGGAGATAGCTTAAATATTACATTTAAAAACACCATGAGCAGTTATGTGAAAGGAAATTATCACCCGTTAACAATGCTCAGTTATTGTTGGGAATACAATAAATCAAAGCTTAATCCTAGGCCCTATCATGTTCACAATCTTATTCTTCATATATTAAATACACTTTTAGTATTTGGCTTTATTTGGCTATTAACGCAACAACAATGGGTTGCTTTTATTACAGCTTTGCTCTTTGCCATACATCCCATGCACGTGGAATCTGTTGCTTGGATATCTGAACGCAAGGATGTACTGTATTCATTTTTTTATTTAGCTGCGCTCTGTACATACATTTTATACCAGCAAAACAAAAAACAAAAAATACTTTTATACGGTTTAACATTTCTTTTATTTTGTTTGGGAGTGTTGTCAAAAGCAATGACAGTAACACTTCCAATTGCTTTTATTGCAATTGATTATTTTTTAGATAGAAAAATTACAACCAAAACAATTTTGGAAAAACTACCATTTATAATCGTTTCTTTTATTTTCGGATACATTGCTGTTGAAGCACAAAAGTCGGCAAATTATATCAGCACCGTTATTGCCGAACATAGTTTTTTGGATCGTATTTTATTTATCTCTTATGAAGTGATAATGTATTTGTGGAAACTTATTTTACCAACAAATTTATCTTGCTTTTACGATTACCCTGTAAAACAAAACGGTATGTATCCAATAGCATTTTACATAGCACCAGTATTAATGCTTGTACTTACATTTTTAGTTTACAAATCCATGCGTTTTAGTAAAGATATTTTGTTTGGTTGTATGTTTTTTTTGATTACAATTGTGTTGGTTTTACAGATACTTCCAGTAGGTAGCGCTATCATTTCCGACAGGTATTCTTATCTTCCCTACATCGGAATGTTTTTTATTGTAGCGCGTTGGATAAACAACTTAATAGAGAACAAAACCGAATCATTTTCAAAATTTAAAATTCCATCTGTTGCTGTGTTAACACTATTTTCAATGCTGTGTTATTACCTAAGTTTTCAGCGTACTAAAGTTTGGACAGATACCATTACACTTTGGACAGATGCGATAGAAAAATTTGATGGTTCGGCACAATCATTTAATGCCCGTGGCGATGGATATAGTTATATTAAACAATACAATAATGCCATTATTGATTTAAGCCGCGCTGTTAAGCTAAAAAACGATTATCCAGATGCGTATTACAACCGCGGCAGAGCGTATTTTTATTTAGGAAAATACAATGAAGCTATACAGGATTATACATCGGCAATTCAATACAATCCTTACCTTTCTGTAGCTTATTATAACAGAGCTGGTACATTTTTTACAACGCAAAATTTTTCTGCTGCCTTGGAAGATGCACTAAAAGCAAAGCAATTAGGCTATGCTGTTGATCCAAAATTTATTGATGCTATAAAAGTGCGGATGGATACAGAAAATTAAATTATCTACTCCAAACTAAAATCTGTATATTCCTTTGTTTATATTATCTCTAATTTCGGGAGTTATTTTAGCAAATACTTTATCAGGCATTAAAAAATATAAAAAATCCGATGTTTTATCACAATCATACCCTTCTGTTTTTAAAGGTCCTTTTAAATATTTCATGGTGCTGGTAGTATCTGTAGTATCTGAAATTCTTAAAAACAATGGAATAGCAAAAGGAGGCATTTCTTTTTTCATAAAATCATACAGGCGAGTAAAATCAAAATCTTTTAAAGGCTGATTCAATATCAATTTTGCCATTCCTGCACGACCGCTGTTGTTTGGTATTTCCACACCATAAACAATTGCTTCGGCAATGCCTGGAAATCTGCCCATAATCCCTTCTACTTCTGTTGTAGAAACATTCTCCCCTTTCCATCTGTAAGTATCACCCAAACGGTCAACAAACTGCGTATGTTTAAAGCCCATGTAGTGAACCAAATCGCCGGTATTAAAAAAGGAATCTCCTTTTTTTAATACATTACGCATAATTACTTTTTCGGTTTTATCTTTTTCGGTATACCCATCAAAAGGATATTTTTCATTAATCTCGCCTAACAATAAACCTGTACCACCTTTTTTTACTTTTTTCATGAATCCGTTTTTATCAAAAATCGGGGTTTCATTTTCTCTATCGTATTCTACAATGGCGTAATCATTTACGGTATATCCCATTGTACAGTTCAAATTAAAAATGTTAAAAAATGCAAGATTCCCTTCGCTGGAAGCATAAAACTCCCCTACTCTTTCAATACCAAATCGTTCTTTAAATTGCATCCAAATACCTGGTCGCATACCATTGCCCACTATTTTGGTAAGTGTATTATTTTTTTCCAACGCGTGAACAGGCTCATTTAAAAGGTATTTACATAATTCACCCACATAACCCAATGCGGTAACATTGTATTTTTTTATGTCGGGCCAAAAATCCCTGATGCTAAATTTTTTTTTCAGCACCATAGCTGCACCACCTGCAATAACGGATGTCCAGCAAACCATCATGGCTGTGGAGTGGTAAAAAGGCAATGGAACATACATAATATCGGTAGGTTCCAATTGAACCAATACCAACCCAAAACCACAATAGGCTTTTATCCAACGCGCATGTGATATAACAGCCGCTTTTGGCAATCCGGTGGTGCCGGAAGTAAATACCAACATGCAAATATCTTTTGCTTTGATTTTAAAATCTAATTTAGGTTCGGCAGCTGAAAATGATTGAGCAGAAATATCAAAATCTTTAAAAGAAAATTTTTCAGTATTTCCTTCGTGAGCTACTACCAACACCTGATCTTTAGGGAAATTCACCTCATCTTGAATTTCGATATAACTATCCATTAATTCGGCACCTACCAATACCAATTTGGGTTTGGATAAATGTATGCTATGGATAAGAGGTTTATTACGTTGTGAAGAGTTTAATAGCCCAGCAATACCTCCAATTTTGGCTAAAGCCATTGATAATGCCAATACTTCGGGGCGGTTTTCCAAATGAATAACGGCAGTATCTCCTTTTTTAAAGCCTAAACTTAATAAGTAATTTGCAAGCCGGTTTACCCACTCGTTAAATTCAGTATATGTCCAACTATTATCGTTGTTATAAAGTACTTTATTGTTAGGATATTTTTTAACAGTCTTCAAAAAAAAATCTCCTAAGGATACCTCTGTTTCCGAGGAGATTGTATTAATATGATACAATGCCTTTAGTGTTTTTGGAAATCCGCCCATAATTGGGGGTATTGATCCCAATAGTTGTGGAAACGATATTACTTCTCTAAAAGTTGTTGGTACAAAATCTATCTTTTCGGACATGTTAATCTATTTTAATTCATTAGAGGTTTTGCCTAATAACTTTCTGGCAATAATTAATTGTTGAATTTGCTGAGTACCTTCAAATATATCCAAAATTTTTGAATCTCTGCCCCATTTTTCTAAAAGTTCTTGCTGTGAATACCCAATAGAACTTAACAATTCAATACATTTAAGTGTAATTGCTGTACATACTCTTCCTGCTTTTGCTTTGCAGATAGAAGCTTCCATAGAGTTTGGTATACGATTATCCGCCATCCATGCGGCTCTTAAAACCAACAAACGAGCGGCTTCATAATCAGCTTCCATTCTAAAAAACTCTGCTTCAACAGCATCCACATTATTAATAGGATTTGTAAAATTGTTTAGCTTTAATTTTGTTCCTATTAATTCTCTTGTTCTTTCAATTGCCGCTTGTGCCGCACCTAACGACATAGCAGCAACAAATGGGCGCGTGTTATCAAATGTTTCCATTACACCTGCAAAACCTTTTTTTACATCAATTTCTGGATTTCCTAATAAGTTAGCTGCTGGCACTCTGCAATTGGTGAACATAATAGCGGCAGTATCTGATGCTCGAATACCCAATTTTTTCTCCACACGGATAAGTTCCATGCCTGGTGTACCTTTTTCTACCACAAATGATTTAATAGCTGCACGACCTGCGCTTTTGTCCAAAGTAGCCCAAACAACTACTGCTCCTGCACGTTCTCCTGCAGTTATAAATATTTTTTCTCCATTCAAGATGTAAAAATCTCCATCTTTAGTAGCAGTTGTAGTAATAGCTGCTGAATCGGAGCCAGCACCAGGCTCTGTAATGGCCATTGCTGCCCATGTTTTACCAAATTTTGCCAATTGCTCAGGGTTTGCCACTGCACTAATTGCAGCATTTCCTAAACCACGCCCCGGAATGGTTAA